>NZ_JBFAIA010000200.1:0-14693 GCF_040654455.1 Nonomuraea sp. NPDC050691 | reverse complement strand
GCGCCGGGTCCGCGCCGCCGCCCACCCAGCCGCGCCCCCGGCAGACGACGCAGGCCAGGGACAGCCGGCCGAGCCGCTGGACCCGGCGGCCCTCACACTCGGGGCAGGCGGCCGGTCCGGTCATCGCGCCCTCCCGGTCCGGTCCCCGCTCTCTGTCTCGCCCATGCCGGAACCGTAACCGTCCGAGTGTGGACCGTGGGGGCGTTCAGGCGGATCCGGCGCCCGTGAGGCCGAATCGACGGGCGAAGCCGGACATCTCCTCGAGCTGCCCGTCCAGGTCGACGGAGGCCGTCGAGACGACGACGCGGGTCACGCCGGCGGCCTCCAGCTCCCCGGCCCGCTCGTCCGTCATGTCGACCGTCCCCCACCGGGTGTACTCGAGCGCGTCCGGGTCGCGGCCGGCCTCGGCGGCGGAGGAGCGGACGAGCTGCCACTGGGCGGCGCGCTCGGCCGCGTTCAGCCTGCCGCCGGGGAAGTAGCCCTCGCCGCGCCGCCCCGCCCGGCGTGCCGCCGCGTCGCTCGACCCGCCGACGTGGATCGGCAGCCCCGCGTCGCCGTGCGGCTTGGGGAAGCTGCACAGGTCCTCGAAGGCGAAGAACTCGCCGCTGTACGAGACGCCCTCCTCCCCGCCCGCCCACAGCAGCCGCAGCACGTCGATCGCCTCGTCCGCGCGCCGGCCCCGGGTGGCGAAGTCGACGCCCACCGCCCGGGCCTCGCCCGGCAGCGCGCCGACGCCCACGGTCAGCAGCCGCATCCGGCCCCTGGACAGCAGGTCGATGGTGGCCAGCCGCTTGGCGAGGGTCACGGGATGGTGGTAGGGCAGCAGCAGCACGGCGGTCCCCAGCAGGATCCGCCGGGTGGCCGCGGCGGCGAACGTCAGCGTGTCGAGCGGGTCGGCGTACGGCAGCGACACCGGGATCTCCCAGGGCCCGAGCTTGGCGCCGCGGTACAGCACGACGTGCTCCGGGACGTACAGCGCCTCGAAGCCGCACGCCTCCGCGTGACGGGCGAACGCCGTGATCGCGTCCGGGTCCACCCCGCTGTGGGCGGTGCTGTAGGTGATGGCGTACTTCATCGGGCATTCCCCTGGGGTCGGCCGGCCGTGACGGCGACAGGTTAGAACACTGTCACCGACGTCAAGGCAAGCGCCTTCCAGGGGAAAGCCAGAATGCGGGGGTGGTCCGCCGTCGCGCCCGGGACGCGCCGGTGAGGCGGCGGCGGGAGGCCGGTCAGACGTCGAGCGGAACGGCGTGGATCTCGTCGGCCGGGTGGCCGGCGCGCTCGTGGATGCGCTGCACCGCCTCGGCGCTGGGCGCCTCCGACAGGCAGTAGACGAGGCCCTCCTCGGGGTCGGCCCAGGCGTGCTCGAAGGTCACCCTCTCCTCACCCTGGATCGCCAGGTCGGCCTCGTGCGCCTGCTGGAGCTGGTCCGCGGTGATGCCGACCATGCCGTGGTGGATGTCGATGAACTTGCTCATGGGTCCTCCTCGGGCCATCTCCACCCAGCGTAAGGCGGACATAACTCCCCAAACACCCAATCGACCCCCAAAGAGGTCACAGCGAACGGCCTGCCGGCGGGGCCTCAGTCGAACATGTCGGGCTCCGAGCGGACCACCTGGTCGTACAGGGGCTGGAAGTTGATCCAGCCGACCAGGTCGTTGCCGACCTGCCCGTGGGTGAGCTTGGCCTGGTCGTGGTCGATGGGCACGGTCGGGCCCGCGGCCTTGGCCAGCAGCTGGGCCTGGCACGAGCGCTCCATCGTGATGAACCACCAGGCGGCCGCGTCCACCGAGTCGCCCACGGTCAGCAGGCCGTGGTTGCGCAGGATGACGGCCTTGTGCGAGCCGAGCGCCCGGGCGATGCGCCGGCCCTCCTCGACGTCCACCACCACGCCGGTGTAGTCGTCGAACAGGCCGTGGTCCTCGTAGAAGGCGCAGGCGTCCTGGGTGAGCGGCTCCAGCATGACCCCCAGCGAGGACAGCGCCTTGCCGTGGACCGAGTGGGAGTGGGCGGCGGCGACCACCTCGGGCCGGGCCTGGTGCACCATCGAGTGGATCGCGAAGGCGGCCTGGTTGACGTGGTAGGAGCCGTGGACCACCTGGCCCTCGTGGTTGACCAGGATGAGGTCGCTCACCCTGATGTGCCTGAAGCTCATGCCGAACGGGTTGACCCAGAAGTAGTCGGGATGCTCGGGGTCACGGGCGGTGATGTGCCCGGCCACCCCCTCCTCGAAGCCGAACCGGCCGAACAGGCGCAGCGCGGCGACCAGCCGCTCCTGGCGGTGGCGGCGCTCATCCGCCACGTCCTCGAACTTCTGCGGTAACCGGAACGTCAGCCGGTCGGTGGGAATCGGCTCCAGGTTCATCGTGCCTCCAGTTCCGAGGGGACGCGTCCCGTCCGTGGGACCCGTTCCGTCCGTGGGACCCGTCCAGGGTGTCGCCCGCGCCCGCCGGGATCAAGCGACCGGGCGGGCGCGGGATCGGCGCCTCTCGCCGGGCCGGGTCAGTGGTGGACGGCCGGGGGCTGGTGCGGGGCGCTGGGGACGGCGTGCTGGGCCGTGGACAGGAGCATGGCGCCCGCGGCGATGGACGCCAGCAGGACGATCCAGCCGGCCGCCCGCCCCACGCGGACCCCGGCCGTGAGCAGCGGCCAGGAGGAGGCGCCCCACCGGCGGTGGCCGGCCAGGCGGCGCATCTCCGTGGCGGCGAAGGCGAAGTCGAGGGACAGGCCGCGGTCGTCGGCGCGCCGGCCGAGCTCCGCGTACAGGGTGGCGAGCCAGCCTGCCGGCGGGTCCGCGGCGTCGCGCGGCTCGGTGCCGCGGCCGGGGGAGCCGCCGGAGCCGGACTCGTCCAGGCGGGAGCCGCCGCGTAAGGCCCGTTCGTCGGCGAGGACGCTGCGCCGGGAGAACCAGCGCAGCATCGGCCGGCGCATGCTCACCCGCACGCCCCGCGCCGTCAGCGCGAACCGGCAGTCCTTCAGCCGCACCCCGGCCGGGTGCGCCAGCCCGGCGAAGCGGCAGGCCGACAGGTCCAGCCCGTACAGCGCGAGGCTGCGGGCGTCCACGTTCCGCAGCGAGGTGAGCGCCGCGCCGCCGCGGCCCGTCACCGTCGCGGGGCCGCGCAGCACCGCGCCCTCCAGGTCGGCGTGCGAGCCGGTCAACCGCAGCGTGGTGGTCCCCGCGACGTCCACCCGCCGCAGGTCCACCCCGCAGCCGGTGACCGACACGTCGAGCGAGGCGTCGGAGCGGGCGCGCGCGGCCGACAGGCGGCCGGTCGCCGACAGGTAGGCGTTGGCGGCGAAGTGCGCGGCGTCGAAGCCGGCGCTGCCGACGACCTTGCGGAACGACAGCGTCCGCCCGAAGCGGGCGCCCCGGAACGTCGCGCCGTCGCCGAGCCGCGCCCCGTCGAAGGTGGCGTACCCGTCGAACCTGGCCCGCTCGCACGACAGGCCGCGCCCGAACGAGGCCAGGCTGAACAGCGCGTCGCGCGCCATGACGGCCCGGTCCAGCGACACGTGGCCGCGCACGGTCACGCCGTGCATCGACAGCTCCCGGGCGAAGCGGGTGTCGGCCAGCGAGAGGTTGCCCTCGAAGCGGGCGCCGAAGAACGACGCCAGGCGCTCGAACACGGCGCCGTCGAGCGACACGTCCCCGGCGAACGTGACGCCGGAGAGCCGCACGTCACCGCTGAACCGGACCCGATCGAGGCGGGCCCGGCCCGGCCGGGCTCCGGTCGCCTCGATCAGACGGGAGAGCAGGTCGCCGCCGATGACCGTCCCGCGCAGGTCGAGCAGGCGGCCGGGGGCCATCTCGCCGATCGTGACGGCGAGCTGGTCGGGGGGCAGATGCGCCAGGCACAGGTTGTACGGCCGGCGTGCGATGCCCGTGCAGGCAGCAGAGTGCGCGCAGGTGACCCAGTCCATGAAGTCGTCATACCCCGGCCGCCCGCGCGTCAAGGTTCGCTAATTTCATGCTCTATCCATATTTATGTCGAAATATGTGAGCGCCTGTCCCTCTAAAGTGCGGGTCATGCGCGTTTTACCCCGGGCCACTCTCGCCGCCCTCGGCGCGGCCGTCCTGTCCGCCGTCCTGGTCGTCCCCGCCGCCGCGGCGTCCCCCGCTCCCACGCCGGACGCCCCGGCCACGCAGGAAACCACGCAGGGAGCGTCCGCCGCGCCCTGCGACACCCCCGCCACCCACCGGATCTCGCAGGTCCAGGGCAGCGGAGACGCCACCCCGCTCGCCGGGCAGACCGTGCGCGTCGAGGGCGTCGTCACGGGCGACTTCCAGCGCTCCGACCAGCTCAGCGGCTTCTTCCTGCAGGACCCGCGGCCCGACTCCGACCCGGCCACCTCCGAAGGACTGTTCGCCTTCGCCCGCGACACGTTCAAGGACGTCAAGCCCGGCGACCGGGTCCTGGTCACCGGCAAGGCCGTCGAGTTCAACGGCTGGACCGAGCTGTCCCCGGTGACCGCCGTGGACGTCTGCGGCACCGGGACCGTGCCCGCCCGGCCGTCCACGCTGCCCGGCGACGGGCTGGAGCGCGTCGAGAACATGCTGCTCACCTTCCCGCAGCCGCTCACCGTCACCGACCACTACAACCTCGGCCGCTTCGGCGAGGTCACCGTCTCCGCCGGCGGCCGACTCTTCCAGCCCACCGACCGCCCGGGCGTGGACCCCGAGGCGCGGCGCAGCCGCACGCTGCTCGTCGACGACGGCTCCACCCGGCAGAACCCCGCCACGCTGCCGCCCATCGTGCGCACCGGCCAGGTCGCCGTCGGCCTCACGGGCGTCCTCGGCTACGGCTTCGACACCTACCGGCTCCAGCCCACCAAGCCCGTCGCCTACCTCGACGCCAACCCCCGGCTGCCCAAGCCGTTCCCGGTGATCGGCAACGTCAAGGTCGCCTCGTTCAACACGCTCAACTGGTTCACCACCGTCGGCTCACGCGGCGCGACGAACGCGGAGGAGCAGCGGCGCCAGCTCGCCAAGCTGGTGGCGGCGCTCAAGGGCATCGACGCGGACGCCGTCGCCCTCATGGAGGTCGAGAACAACGGCCAGACGGCGCTCCAGGCGCTCGTGGACGCCGTCAACGCCGAGGTGGGCGCGGGCACGTACGCGGCGCTGACCCACCCGTACCCGGGCACCGACGCCATCCAGGTCGGCATCCTCTACAAGCCCGCCAAGCTGGAGCCCGTCGGCGAGCCGCGCGCCTCCGAGGACCCGGTGTTCAGCCGCCCGCCGCTCATCCAGACGTTCCGGCGCCCGGGCGGCGGCCAGCCGTTCACCATGGTCGTCAACCACCTCAAGTCCAAGGGCAGCTGCCCGACCGGCGACGGCCCCGACGCCGACCAGGGCGACGGCCAGGGCTGCTGGAACGCCACCCGGGTCAAGCAGGCGCAGGCCCTGCTCCAGCTCGTCGAGGACCTGCCGAACCCGCTCGTCCTCGGCGACCTCAACGCCTACAGCGAGGAGGACCCGATCGACGCGCTGGAGGCGGGCGGCCTGACCAGCCTCACCAAGCGGTTCGTGCCGGCGCCGCTGCGCTACAGCTACCTGTTCGACGGGATGTCGGGCGAGCTCGACCACGCCCTCGCCGGCCGGCAGCTCCTCAAGCGGGTCACCAGCACCACGATCTGGCACATCAACGCCGACGAGCCGCGCATCCTCGACTACAACACCGAGTTCAACCCGCCGAACCTCTACCGGCCGGACGCCTACCGCTCCTCCGACCACGATCCGGTGATCATCGGCCTGACCCTGCCGGGAGGGAAGTCCTAGTCGTGGGCATCGAGTCCTTCACTCGGGACCTCGTCTCTCTCCCTCCTGCGGAGCGGCTGCGGTCAGTTTCCCAGATCCACCGGGCCATGCGCGCCGTCGTGGATCAGTTGGGGACGCGCGGCCGGACCTCTCGTTCGACGGCGTATGCGATGTAGCCGACGCCTTGCAGATTCACGAAGCGTCGGACGAAGCCATCCTGCAAATCGCCCGGCTGCTGGCCGTGGAGTATGCCAGGACCATTGCCGAGAGGTGATGCGGAGACCTTCCGCTGATCGCACAGACGGGAGATCAGGGCCGAGATCGTAGCGGCAACCGAAGGGAAGCCCCAGCTCGTGGCACATGCCGGGAGTCTGGGGCTTCTTGCTGTTCCAGGCGTTATTAGGGATGTCCGCAGCAAAGGTCCCAGCGGAGGTAAGGATCATGAAACTGACGTTCCTCGGCAAGGAGACACGGGAGATCAGTCCCCAACCCTGTACGCCACCGATCGAGGCGCCATAGTGGTGCAAGGATGGAAGATCACGGATCGCGAGGCTCTCGAAACACTTAAGGACGTACCGGACCACGAGACGTTCTTGGAGGTTCCCAGGGAACTGATGCGGCACCTACCCAAGGAGTGGCTCGAACATGGAGACGCGGCGCCCACCCGTGACGACTTCCGGGCGCTGTGGCTCAGGCGTCGGCGGGCCTTCCATCTGGAGCTGAGGGACTCCTACGGAGTCGAGGACGAAGAGGGACCATTTCGCAGGTGGCTTCTGGGCGAGCCGGACGACTACCAGTGGCACCAGTCCTGGCTGTCCTTCGCCCGGAGGTCCACCCGCCGAGGCACAGCCATCCAGCGGGCCCGGATCGTGACCGAGCCCTTGAGTGACTCCATCAAATGGGCCATGACCATCGACCCGCAGAACATCGAGGCAGGCGAGGACATCCGCTATCTGCCCCGGCATCAGGCGGCCGACATCCACCTGCCCGAAGAGGACTACTGGCTGCTTGACGAGGACACCTTGGTCCTCAGCTTGTTCCGGCCTGACCACCACGAAGACCCCGGCCCGGAAACCGACGACGAATAAATCCGCGAACCCACGACCTCGACGCACAGGTTGAAGATCAACTCAGGCGACGCCGGACATGTCCAGATACTTGTCCATGTCGGGCTGGAAGCGGCCGTAGGGGTTGATGTGCGACCAGAACAGCGGCGATAGGCTGCGCCGGTCCTCCTGCGTGCTCGCCCCCGGCAAGTCGCGGTAAGAACGTTCACGTACCTGTCTGCGCGAAGCTCAACGGCGTCGGCGGCACCCGGCGAGATCACCGGCACCTACGACGGCATCAGGATGGCGATCTGATCATGGTCCACTACGTCGCGACCAACACCACGTGGCACCGGTCCCCTGCCGGTCTCACCATCGAGGGCGACGTGTGGCTTGCCGCTCGCTTCAGTGTTTGCCGCTGCCCGGCGGGCATCGAGGCTCTGGGCCTCTACATTCCGACCTGGTAGAAGGCCGACGCTGCGGTGAACGCCATCAGGGCAAGGCTTGCCCCCACTGCGATGATGGAGGTCCTATGGGAATTCTCCCTCCGAGAGCGAGTGAAGACGACGCAGACGATTGCAGCGAGTAGTAGCACGCCGGCTGACGCAGCGAACCAGGACTTCGCCCTGGATGGCAGGGGTGCGCTGACGGTGACCTGGAGCAGGTCGACGAGCAGAAGGGAAAGTACCCAGACGGCCGGGATCGCGCCCGCCAGGAGCCACGTGCTTTTCACTGTTCTGCCGCTCAGACCTCGGTAGGCAGCAATTGCCGCAATACCAAGCAGCAGCGACAGTGCGAATGAGCCCAGATAGTCGATGAGGTTGTCGGTGATCGGTAGGATCCGATACCAAGTGGTGAGGTCGTCGCTGGCCCAGTTGGCGCTGACCCATCCGGCATACCAGGCAGGCAGGAGAGACAGCGCTGCTAGGCATGCCCCGGAGATAATCGCGGCCACGTTTGCGGCGTTCTTGGTTCCGGGTTCGTGCACGATGTGATCCTTACCTCGGGATATCGCAGAGGGAACGTACGGGAAGTGGCGTGATGACCGTCACGCCGACCTCAGGGGTAGAGGGCGGCGTGACGGAGGCATGGAAGGTGAGCTGGTCAGCCGGGCCATTATCGTCTCCCCGGCCCTGGCAAGCTCAGGCTGGTCCTAATAGCCGGCTTCTCTGGCTGCCGGGGCTACGGAGCCGAACAGTGGCGTCCGGGTTTTGAGGCACTCGATCGGACAGGCGCTGCCGTCCAGCCGCTGGCATCCAATGTCTAGTTGACGTACTGGTAAGTGCGGTACTTACAGGTGGTGGGCAGGAGGCAGTGAAGACCCTTCATCTTATGGGTGAAGACTCGCTTCAAGGATTTGCTGCCATCGGTGTATACCTGCTGCCTGTAGACCTCATGGACAGGCATCTGATCGTGCCAGCCGAAGACCTTGTACTTTCCGCTCTTGTAGATGTGCTGTGTGCTGTTGTAGTCGATGTCGCCACCGGCACAGAACGGGTTCTTGGAGGCGTGAATAATCTGAGAGTGCGCCTTCTTGGTGGTCTTCCCCCACCTCACGACGTCGATGCCGGTCAGCGGTGCTTTACTACTTTCCCTATCGACTACCCTCCCGCCGTCCAGCTTGAAGCGGGTGGTGGTGTGGTTGTCCCGGTACCCCACGATCTGCTGCAGGTGGGACCAGCTGCTCCACATGTACTTGATGGCAACTCGTGTCCGGTACTTTCCGGTGTTGAAGCCGGGGCCTCTGTTGTCTCCGGCATACCACCAGGACGGGCTTCCACAGCCGACCGGCGGCCCCTTGACTGATCGGCTGGGGATGTAACCCTCGTAGGTGATCCAGGACTCCCTGACCGTCTTTCCGGCAGTAGCGTTCACGGAGGCGTTCTGAATGGACGTGTGAGGAGATCCGAAGGACGCGTTCTGGGTGCTGGCGGTGGAGTCGCTCGTGTCAGCCAGTTCCTCGGCGGTCAGCGGTGCGGTGACGTCGATGCCGTACATCGGCACGGGCGGCATGTCGGTCGGCGCGGGAGGCGAAGTAGTGCCATCCTGCGCGATGCCGTCGCCCGTTTCGTCGGCGGGTGGCTCGGGAGCAGCCTCTTCGCCGCCATCGTCACCGGGCTCGACCGGCTCGGAGGTTCCGACTTCGATGGCGTACTGCTTGGCCTCGCCAAGTGGCGTGGCCATCTGCGTGGCCGCCTCGGGGAGGATCGTGTCGCCCGCCTCGTCGGCGGCCAAGTGGTACTCCTCCTCCTCCTCCAAGGGAGCGTTCTCGCTCAACCATTCCAGGTTGGTGGCCGTCAGGGAAGTAACCACTATCACCGGAGACAGACCGAGATCGGGATTAGCGGTGGAGACGACGTATTTGGCGATGGGCGTGGAATCGGCCCGGGCCACCAAGCTGGCGTAGCCTTCCTCATCGAGGGAAACACTGGCGTAGGGCGTGGTGCCAGTCCAGACCACCTCACCGTTGCGCTCATCCAGCACCGAGTAGTTGGAGGTACCCGTCCTCGCCTTCCAGGTCGGGTTCACCGTCGAACCGACTATCTCGGCGCTGACCGGGACTGTAAGAACAACGGTGTAACTCCTGATCAAGGAGATGCACCTGATGAGTACTGTGATCCAGGCATCGTCGGAGATGGACCTGGAGGACGCCGCGGTGGCGCGCAAGGAGCCGGAGGCTTCGGCTGCGGATCGGGAGCTCGTCGGCCGGCTGGTCGACCAGGCCCGCGCTGAGGGCCTGGAACTGGTCGGTGAGAACGGGCTGTTGGGCCGGCTGACCAAGCTGGTGCTGGAGTCGGCTTTGGAAGGTGAGCTGACCGATCATCTCGGTTACGACAAGCACGATCCGGCCGGTCGCGGCGCGGGCAACTCGCGTAACGGCAGCCGGGCCAAGACCGTGCTCACCGATGTGGGGCCGGTGGAGATCAGCGTGCCGCGGGATCGGGACGGCAGCTTCGAGCCGAAGATCGTGCGCAAGCGGCAACGCCGGCTGTCCAGCGTGGACGAGATGGTGATCTCACTGGCGGCCAAGGGCCTGACCACCGGGGAGATCTCCGCGCACCTGGCCGAGGTCTACGGCGCGGAGGTGTCCAAGCAGACCATCTCCACCATCACCGACAAGGTCATCGACGGGATGACCGAGTGGCAGAACCGGCCTCTCGATCCCGTCTATCCGGTGATCTTCATCGATGCGGTGCACGTCAAGCTGCGTGACGGGCAGGTCGCCAACCGGCCCATCTACCTGGCCATGGCGGTCACCGTCGACGGCGAGCGCGACATTCTGGGGTTGTGGGCCGGCGACGGCAGCGAGGGCGCGAAGTTCTGGCTGCACGTGCTCACTGAGATCAAGAACCGCGGCACCGGTGATGCGCTGATGGTGGTCTGCGACGGCCTCAAAGGGCTACCGCAGGCCATCGAGACCGTCTGGCCGCGGGCGGTCGTGCAGACCTGCGTGGTGCACCTGCTGCGCGCCTCGTTCCGCTACGCCGCCCGCCAGCACTGGGACGCCATCGCCAAAGCCCTGCGGCCGGTCTACACCGCGCCCACCGAATCCGCCGGGCTCGAGCGGTTCATGGACTTCGCCGAGAACTGGGGCGGCAAGTATCCGGCGATCGTGAAGTTGTGGGAGGACGCCTGGCCAGAGTTCGTGCCGTTCCTCAACTTCGACACCGAGATCCGCCGGGTCATCTGCTCAACCAACGCGATCGAGTCGGTCAACGCGCGGATCCGGCGGGCGGTCAAGGCTCGCGGGCACTTCCCGAACGAGCAGGCCGCGCTGAAGTGCGTCTACATGGCGATCATGAGTCTGGACCCGACCGGCAAGGGCCGCAAACGCTGGATCACCCGCTGGAAGGCCGCCCTGAACACCTTCGCCATCACCTTCGAAGGCCGTCTGACCCCGACCACTCGATAGAAGAAGACAAGATCGAGTTACACCGTTAACTGGACAGACCCGCTCTGGCACGAATCTGGTGGTAACAAAGCGTGCGGGCCGGCAGGGTGATCTGGGTGTCCTTCGAAGATCTTGAAGAGCTGATTCCCGCACGCCCACACCTGACAGCCCTGGCCTCGCGGGTGCGGGAGTTCGCCGCCAACCTCACCCAGCGTCGCGGTCACGACCTCGACGAGTGGATCAGCGCAGTGCGCGCCGATGACCTACCCGCCCTGCGCGGCTTTGCCCTCGGTCTGGAGAAGCACAAACCGGCCGTCATCGCCGGGCTGACGCTGCCCTACAGCAACGGCTCCATGGAAGGTACCAACACCAAGGTCAAGCTGCCGAAACGCCAGAGGTACGGGCGGCGCTCGCCCTCTGAGACGTCGCGGGGCCCGCGCGCGTGCGAGGCTGGAATGACGGAGGACGGGTAGGGGTTCCTATCCGTTGACAGCTTCAACGACGAGCGAGGAGCCCCTTGTGGCGACGATCGAGGTAACCGAGACCAACTTCAACGACATCGCCGACAAGGGGATCGTCCTGCTCGACTTCTGGGCCGAGTGGTGCGGCCCGTGCCGGATGTTCGGGCCGATCTTCGAGAAGGCGTCGGAGAAGCACGGTGACATCACCTTCGGCAAGATCGACACGGACGCGCAGCAGGCGCTCGCGCAGGGCTTCGACATCACGTCGATCCCGACGCTGATGGCCATCCGCGACGGCATCGTCGTCTACGCCCAGCCCGGCGCCATCCCCGAGCCCGCCCTGGAGGACCTCATCGGCCAAGTCCGCGCGCTCGACATGGACGCCATCCGCGCCGAGCTGAGCGATGAGCTCAAGCAGGCCGAGCAGAACAACAACTGACCCCGGCCCGGCCACTGCCCGGGCCCGGGGTGGCAGGCCCCGGCCCGGCCGCAACCCGGTGAGCCCCGCCCGGCGCGGCGGGGCTTTCGCATGCCCGGCGCCTCAGGCGCCGCGGCGGCACTCGGTGAGCGGTCAGGCGCTGCGGTAGAGCTCCGCGACGCGGAAGGCCAGGTCGAGCGACTGGCCCCGGTTGAGACGCGGGTCGCAGGCCGTCTCGTAGCGGGTCGCGAGGTCGTGTTCGGCGATCTCGTGGCCGCCGCCCACGCACTCGGTCACGTCGTCGCCGGTGAACTCGATGTGGATGCCGCCCGGGTGGGTGCCGAGCGAGCGGTGCACCTCGAAGAAGCCCGCCACCTCGTCGAGCACGTCGTCGAGCCGCCGCGTCTTGTGGCCGCTCGGCGCCTCGAACGTGTTGCCGTGCATCGGGTCGCACACCCAGGCCACCTGGGCGCCGGCGGAGGTGACCTCCTTGACCAGCCCGGGCAGCAGCTCGCGGATCTTGGGGGCGCCCATGCGGGTGATGAACGTCAGCCGGCCCGGCTCGTTGTCGGGGTTGAGCTTCTCGACCAGCTCCAGCGCGGTGGACGCCGTCGTGGTCGGGCCCAGCTTGACGCCGATCGGGTTGCGGATGCGGGCGAAGAAGTCGACGTGGGCGCCGTCGAGCTGCCGGGTGCGCTCACCGATCCAGACCATGTGCGCCGAGACGTCGTACGGCAGGCCGGTGCGGGAGTCGATGCGCGTCAGGGCCCGGTCGTAGTCGAGGATCAGCGCCTCGTGCGAGGAGTAGAACTCGACCGTGTGGAACTCCTCCGGGTCGGCCCCGCAGGCCCGCATGAACGCCAGCGCCTGGTCGATCTCCCGGGCGAGCTGCTCGTAGCGGCGCCCGGCGGGCGACTCGGCGACGAAGTCCTGGTTCCAGGCGTGGACCTGACGCAGGTCGGCGTAGCCGCCCTTGGCGAAGGCGCGGGCCAGGTTGAGCGTCACGGCGGAGGAGTGGTACGCCTTCAGCAGCCGCCACGGGTCGGGCGTGCGCGCCTCGGGGGTGAAGTCGAAGCCGTTGACCATGTCGCCCCGGTAGGCGGGCAGCTCCACTCCCTCGCGGGTCTCGGTGCCCTTGGAGCGCGGCTTGGCGAACTGCCCGGCCAGCCGCCCGATCTTCACGACCGGGACCTTGCCCGCGTACGTGAGCACGATCGCCATCTGCAGCAGCGTCTTGAGCTTGTTGCGGACGTTGTCGGCGGTCGCGCCGGCGAACGTCTCGGCGCAGTCGCCGCCCTGCAGCACGAACGCCTCGCCGCGCGCCACGGCGGCCAGCTGGTCCTTGAGCTGGTCGCACTCGCCGGCGAAGACGAGGGGAGGCAGGCCGCCGAGCTCGGCGACGACCTTGTCGAGCTCGCCGCGGTCGGGCCAGTCGGGCTGCTGGGCCGCGGGGAGGTCTCTCCAGGAATCGAGATTGCTGTGTGCGCTCACGACATACGAGGGTATTCCACCGGCCCCGCCCAGCAGGACCCGATGTCCACGTTGTGAGAAGGCCGTTTCACGGGGACGCCGGAACCTCGACGTGCTCGGGCCGCACGCCGAGGCCGACGAAGCGCCGCGGAACCCGGTTGAGCAGCGGGATCCGCGTAAGGTCGAGCGGGATCGGCGGGGCCGGGACGCGGCCGCCCAGCGCCGGGCCGATCAGCAGGTTCTGCACGACCCGCTGGGCGGTCTGGGTGACCCGGGTCGGCCACATGCGCCGCCGCTGGAGCCGCCGCAGCGTCGCCTCGGGCACCCGTCCGTACGCCCGCAGCGGCGCGGCCACCAGGTTGGCCGCGGCGACGGCGTCCTGGACGGCCAGGTTGATGCCGACGCCGAACACCGGCGACATGGCGTGCGCGGCGTCGCCGATGGCCGTGAAGCCGGGCCGGTGCCAGCGGCGCAGCCGGTTGAGCACCACGGTCAGCATGCTCACGTCGTCGTAGCCCTCGATCAGCGCCGTCCGGCCGGCCAGGAACGGCAGCAGCCGCGCCACCGGCTCCCGCAGCGCGCCGATGCCCCGCTTCACCAGGTCGTCGCGGCCGCCCTTGGGGATCGCGTACGCGAGCTGCCAGTAGGTCCCGCGATTGATCACCACCATCAGGTGGCCGCGCGAGAGCCGCAGGAACGGCTGCTCGGGGTCGCCGGGCTCGCGGGGCAGCCGGAACCACAGCACGTCCATCGGCGCCCCGAACTCCCGCGGCACGAGCCCGGCGGCCCGGCGCAGCACCGAGTGGCGCCCGTCGGCGGCGACGGTCAGCGCCGCGCGCAGCTCGTGCTCGCCGCCCGCGTCGCGGTAGCGCAGGCCGCGCACCGCGCCGTCCTCCACGATCAGCCCGTACGCCTCGGCGCTCATCAGCAGCCGGAACGACGGGTAGCGCGCGGCGGCCGTGGTGACGAGGTTCAGGAAGTCCCACTGGGGGACGAACGCGATGTAGTCGTAGGCGCAGGGCAGCCCGTGCAGGTTCGCCACCCTGATCGGGCCGGTGTCGGTGACGACGCTGAACTCGTACGCCTTGCGGTGCGGCAGCCGCAGGAACTCGTCGGCGAGGCCGATCTCGCCGAGCACCTGGAGCGTCGAGGGGTGGACGGTGTCGCCGCGGAAGTCGCGCAGGAAGTCGGCGTGCTTCTCCAGCAGCGTCACCTCGACGCCGGCCCGGGCGAGCAGCAGGGCGAGCATCGCGCCCGCGGGGCCGCCGCCGGCGATCACACAGGTCATGGTCCGCCCCCAGGTGCGGCTTCTCGCCGCATCTTTCCCCGTATGCCGGATCTTTCCCCATGCGAGGACGACCGAACACGCCGGCGGGTGGCCGAGGTGCCCGGGAGGCCGGGACATCCGCCGGGCCGGAGGAGCCGAAGTAGTGGGCGAGAGCCGCCGATCGACGTGGGGAGCCGACCGTGACCGATGAGCTCCATGCCCTGTCCGGCGCCTATGCGGTGCACGCACTGCCGGAGGGTGAGGTGGTGCTGTTCGAGCGTCACCTGGCGGGGTGCGCGGCGTGCGCGGCGGAGGTGCGGCGGCTGCGGGAGACGGCCGCCCGGCTGGCGCTTCCGCTGGCCGAGCCGCCCCCGGCGCGCC
>NZ_JBFAIA010000199.1:0-14800 GCF_040654455.1 Nonomuraea sp. NPDC050691 | reverse complement strand
GCCGGCGAAGGCCAGCGCCACGCCGCCCTCGAACTCCACCCGGTCCGGCAGCGCCCGCCGTACGGGCAGCTCCCGGTCGCCGGCGCGGACCCGCAGGCCGGTCAGGACGGCCGTCTCGCGCAGCGGGGTCTCGTAGCGGGCGGCGGCGATCCACAGGGAGCCGTCGTCGGCGGCCATCGCCAGCAGCCGCGACCCCCGGTCGGTGAACGGTCGTTCGCGCAGGTCCAGCATCATCGCCCGCCCAGTCCGGAGGCCGCCATCGAGTTGATGATCTTCCGTTGGCCGATCAGGAAGGCGATCAGCGTGGGCACCACGGCGATCGCCGACCCGGCCAGGATGAGCCCGTAGTCGACCGCGGTGCGCTGCCCGGAGAACTGGCTGAGCAGCAGCGGCACGGTGGCCAGCTCGGGCGAGTTCAGGAAGATCAGGGGGAAGAAGAACGAGTTCCACGAGGCCAGGAAGGCGATGATGCCCAGAGCGCCCAGGCCGGGGCGGATGTTGGGCAGCACGACGTTCCAGAAGCACCGCCAGCGGCCCGCCCCGTCGATGCGGGCCGCCTCCTCCAGCTCCACCGGCACGGCCCTGATGAACTGGCGCAGCAGGAACACCGCGAAGGGGTTGGCCACCGTGGGCAGGATGAGCGACAGGTGGGAGTCGATCCAGCCGAACCGGGCCAGCATGAGGTACAGCGGCACGATCGTGACCTGCGCCGGCACCATCTGGGTGGCCAGGAACACCACGAACAGCACGCCGGAGCCGCGGAAGCGGATCCGGGCGAAGGCGTAGGCCGCCATGGCGGAGGTGAGCAGGGTGAGCGTGACGTTGAGCGCGGCGATGTAGAAGCTGTTCCAGTACGCGGCGCCGAACGGCATCGCCGCGAGCGCGTCGGGGTAGTTCTGCCAGCGCCAGGGGTGGGGCAGCCAGTCGAGCGGGGCGTTCAGCATCTGCCGCACGCCCTTGAACGACGTCAGCAGCATCCAGGCGAACGGGAACACCATGGCCAGCCCGCCGGCCGTGAGCGCGGCGTGCAGGGCCGCCTGCCGGAGTCGCATCAGCTCTCCCTCACGAGTCGTAGTGGACCAGGCGCTTCTGCGCGGCGAACTGGACGAGGGTCACGAGCAGCGTCAGGGCCAGCAGGATCAGCGCGGCGGCGCTGCTCATGCCGAACTCGAAGTCCTTGAAGCCCAGCTCGTAGACCTGGTAGACGATCGTGCGGGCGCCCTCGTTGTCCTCCGGGCGCACCAGCACGTAGATCTGGTCGAACGCCTGGAACGAGCTGATCACGGCGACCACGGTCGAGAAGAAGATCGTGGGCGAGAGCAGCGGCAGGGTGACCGAGCGGAAGATCCGCAGGCTGCCCGCGCCGTCCATCCGGGCGGCCTCGACGATCTGCGGCGGGATGGTCTGCAGCCCCGCCAGGAAGATCACCACGTTGAGGCCGAGCGACGACCAGATCGTCACGACGGCGATGGCCACGATCACCCAGCCGGTGTCGCCGAGCCAGTCGGGCGCGGTGAGCCCGAACCAGCGCTGCAGCGAGGTGTTGAGCACGCCGTTCTCGTCACCGGCCAGGATGACCTGCCACATGAGCGCGACGGCGACCGAGCTGGTGACCACCGGCATGAAGTACAGCACCCGGTAGAAGGAGCCGCCGCGCACGTTGTTCAGCGCCACCGCGATGAGCAGCGCGAGGCCGAGGCCGACGGGCACGGTGAGCAGGGCGAGCTTGACCGTGTTCCACACGGCCAGGCCGAAGTCGGGGTCGGAGAGCTGGGCGGCGAAGTTGCCGAGGCCGGCCCACTCCTTCTGGCCGAGGCCGTCCCAACGCATGAACGCCAGCACGACGGCGAAGCCGAGCGGGAAGACCAGGAACACGGCCAGGGCCGTGACCTGCGGGGCGAGGAAGAACGCGGCCCACCAGCCGTCGCGGTTGCGCACGGCGGGGGCCTGCCGCCGGCCCGCCCGGGGGCGGGACCGGGTGAGGACTGCCACGGCCTCAGCCCAGCTTGCTCTGGACGAGTTGCTGGAGCTCGGTCATGCCCTGGTCGAAGCCGACCTTGCCGCTCCACACCTTCATGAGGTGCTCGTTGATCGCGGCGGTGAGGCCGGGCACCGCGACCTCCTCGGGGTAGTTGGCGAAGCCGGTGTCGCGCACGTCGAGGAAGGTCCGGGCGTGCTTGGGGTAGCCGTCCGCCAGGACGACCTGCTCGGCGCCCTTGACGGACGGCACGGCGCCGCCGTCCTTGAGCCGCAGGAGCTGGCCCTCCTTGCCGACGAACTCGGTGAGGAACGTGAAGGCCTCCTTGGGCAGCTTCGTGTCCTTGTTGAGCGCCAGGTAGGAGGCGGCAACCGCGCCCGGCATGGGCGCGCCGGTCGGCGAGGGGAACGGCACGATGTCGTAGTCGTCGAGCTCGCCGCCCTTGCGCAGGGAGTCGATCACCCAGCGGCCGCCCGCGTAGAAGCCGGCCTTGTGCTTGAGGAACTGGGTGCTCGGACCGTTGCTGTCGGGCAGCGTGTCGGCGCTGAGGAACGTCTTGTCCCGGTAGCCGTCGGCGAGCGTGCGCAGCGCCTCGCGCGCCTTGGGGTCGGTGGTGGCGACGAACTTCCCGCCGTCCCACACCTTGCCGCCGAAGCCGTTGATCATGGAGTACGTGGAGCCGTACCAGTTCCAGAAGATCGAGCCGGCTTTGCCCGCGGCCTTGAGCTTGGCATTCATGTCCAGATATTTCGGCATAGTCCACTGGCCGGCCTCGTTGAGGGCGGCCGGGTCCTCGGTGATGCCGGCGTCCTTGAGCGCCTTCTTGTCGAACCAGAGCACCTCGGGATTGGTGTCGTTCGGGACGGCGTAGACGGTGCCGTCGCGCTTGGCGCCGCCGTACACGCCGTCGAAGAAGTCCTCGGGACGGCTCTTCGAATCGGGCCCGGCGAGCTTGTCGCCGAGGGGCGTGAGCACCCCCGCGGAGACGAACTTGCCGATGTTGTCGTCGCCCACGAAGAACACGTCGGGCGCCGTCCTGCTGGTGAGCTGGGTGAGCAGCTTGGGGTGGTAGTCCTCGTACTTCGCGACCGACTCCAGCTTGAGCCGGATGCCGGGGTGGCGCCGCTGGAAGTCCTCGGTGAACTTCTCGTAGAGTTTCACGTCCTCGGCCGATCCCCAGGTGGACCAGCGCACGGTCACCGGGCCGCGGCCGTCGCCCGTGCCGGGAACGTTCCCGCCGCCGCCGCTGCACGCGGTGGTGGCAAGGGCGAGGGCGCTCAGGACGCTCAGCGCACGCTTCATGGTGGCTCCTTACGATCTTTCTTGCGGGGGGTGTCAGGCGAGCCCGCCGCCGTCGACGACGAGGGCGGATCCGGTGACGTAGCTGGAGGCGTCGCCCGCCAGGAACAGCACGGCGCGGGCGATCTCCTCAGGGGTGCCGGCGCGGCCCATCGGCCGGTCGGCCGCGTCGCTCGCGAACGCGGCCCAGTCCTCGCCGAGCTGGCGGGCCTCGTCGCGCAGCATGGGCGTGTCGGTGTCGCCGGGGTTGACGGAGTTGACCCGGATCCCGGCCCGGGCGTGGTCGATGGCCAGCGCCCGGGTCATGTTGACCACGGCCGCCTTGGAGGCGCAGTAGGACAGGGCGTTGCCGCCGCCCTTGAGCCCCCAGCCCGATCCGGTGTTGACGATGGAGCCGCCCTCGGTCATCGCAGGGACGGCGTACTTGCACATGAGGAAGACGGAGCGGACGTTGACCGCCATGACGCGGTCCCACTCCTCGACGTCCAGGTCCAGGGCCGTGGTGCGGCGGATGATGCCGGCGTTGTTGAACAGGACGTGCAGCCCGCCGAAGGTTCCGGTGGCGGTCTCCACGACGTGCCGGCAGTCGTCGGGCGCAGACACGTCGGCGCGCACCGCGACCGCGACTCCGGGCCGGGTGTCGTTGATCAGCGCGGCGGTCGTCCCGGCTCCCTCGCCGTCGATGTCGGCGACCACCACGCGGGCGCCCTCCTCGGCGAACAGCAGCGCGGTGGCGCGCCCGATGCCGGAGGCACCGCCGGTGACGATCGCGACCTTGCCCTCGAGCTGGGCGTTCATCCGTACAACTCCTCACTTGCCGCACTGATGCGGTAGATCGTGCTTTCGTGGTAGCCGGTGATCACCTGGACGTGCCCGGCGAGCATCCGGTCGAGGTCCTCGTCGCCGCTGTCGGCGAGCAGCGGGCGCCCGCCGAGGGCGGCGAGCTTCTGCTGGGTGGCCAGCACGAGCAGCCGCCCGGGAACGGTCCCGAGGACGGCGCGGAGCACGCGCGGCGACACCTGCTGGTTGCCGCGGCCGAGCACGAAGCCCTGCCCGCCGATCACCGACAGCACGAGGACCGCCTCCCGGCCCTCGACCAGCCCCGACAGCTCCGCCTCGGAGACGTCGGCCGCCACCAGCCGGCCCTCGGCGCCGTCGCGTTCCACCACGTCCACGCCGAGCAGGGTGGTGGCCAGCCCGAGCGCGCGGCCGACGGCCCGCGTGGTGGCGCCGGGCCCCAGGACGTGGCGGACGCCGGGCCGCATCCGGGAGACGACCTCCCGGGCGATGCCCTCGACCGTGCCGGGCGCCGTCGCGGAGGAGCCGGCCTTGCGGCCCGACAGCGCGGCGGGGGCGGCGGGAACCGGCAGGCCGCCGTACAGGACCGGGCTCACCAGCCCCTGCCGGTAGCGGTCCTCGTCGAGGTCCACCACCTCGGCCTCGATGAGCGCCGCCCGGCCCGGTCCCCCGCCGGACGTCCCGGAGAGGCCGGACGTCCCGGAGAGGTACGCCGCCGCGAGGAACCCGGCCGCGGCCGGGCTGACGGCGAAGCAGCCCGAGTACACCTTCACCCCCGCCGGGATCCCCAGCACGGGCGGGACGCGCTCGCCGCGTTCGCGCAGCTCGCGGACCGCGTCGAGCACGTCGCGCGCCGTCCCGTCGCCGCCCGCGAACAGCAGCAGGTCCACCCCGGCCATCGCCAGGACGGCCCGCCGCGTGTCCCGCGCCGTCGTGGGTCCCGACGGTCCCGACTCGGCCAGCGGGCTGGGACGTACCAGGTCGTGGGGGGCGCCGGCGGCGCGGGCGCTGTGCCCGCCCATCGGGCCCGGCGCCGTGACCAGGCGCGTGCCGGGGCGGCGCGACAGCAGCGCGCGCACCGCCCGCGCAGCCCGCTCCCCCGCCCGCGGCGTGGCGCCCCGGGCCAGGGCCGCGCGCTGCGCTTCCGCGCCGTCGCTGCCCTTCAGGCCCGCCGCACCGCCCAGCCCGGCGACCGGGTTGACGACCAGCCCCACCGACACCCCTCCGGTCATGACAGGTGCTTGCGGACGTAGGCGCGCCAGGTGGGCGCCCACGCCTTGGGGTCGTCCAGCGGCGACGGGTCGATCTTGTGCACGCTCTGGTTGTACGGGGCGCCCCTGACCAGCTCGGGATCGCGGCGCGCCTCGTCCGCCACGTGGGCCAGGATCGCCGCGTACTCGTCGAGGTCCTCCTTGGAGTACGACTCGGTGGGCTCCAGCGTGAACGGCTCGGGCACCAGGTACGGGTGGTGGCTGGTCCAGTAGTGCACGCCGAAGTCCGCCGCCCGCACGCCGATCTCCTCGGAGTGGACCCCGGTCTCCTCCGACAGCTCCTGCCAGGAGTAGCGCACCTGCTCGATGCGCCGCCCGCCCCAGGGCGCCGACGCGCCTGGGATGTCGAGGATCCTGCGCATCAGGTAGTTGTTGTTGAGCGCGGCCGTCTCGGCCACCTGGCGCAGGCCGTCCGCGCCGAGCGACATGATCCAGGCGTAGGCGCGCACGATGTTCGGGGTGACGCCGAGGAACGGCCGCACCTTGCCGATGGAACGTTCCGGCGTCTCCAACCGGTACGTGGAGCCGTCGAAGGCGACGACCGGTCCGGGCAGGAACGGCGCCAGCCCCGCCGACACGCCGCACGCGCCGGCCGCGGGCCCGCCGCAGGCATGAGGGGTGGAGAAGGTCTTGTGCAGGTTGAAGTGGCACAGGTCGAACCCGGCGTCGCGGGCCCGGGTGATGCCGAGGATGCCGTTGGCGTTGGCCTGGTCGTAGCAGGCCAGGCCGCCCGCCTCGTGGACGAGGTCCACGAACTCCCGGATGCGCGGGTTGAAGATGCCGGTGTCCTCCGGGTTGGTGATCATCAGGGCGGCGGTGCGGGGCCCGACGGCCGCGCGCAGCGCCTCGATGTCCGGCAGGCCGTCGGCGTCCGGCATGAGGGTGATCACCTCGAAGCCGGCGGTCTTGGCGCAGGCCGCGTTCGACGGGTGGGAGAACATCGTCGTGATGACCTGGTCGCGGTGGCCCTCGCCGCGGGCCGCGTGGTAGGCGCGGATCATGGCGACGTTCGCGTAGATGGCGGCCGAGCCGGAGCCCGGCTGGAGGGAGACGCGGGACATGCCGGAGATCTCGGCCAGCATCCGCTCCAGCCGCCAGTAGATCTCCAGCACGCCCTGGACGGTGTCCTCGTGCTGGAGCGGGTGCAGCTCGGCGACCGCGGCGGCGAACCGGTCGTTGACCTTGGGGCTGTACTTCATCGTGCAGGTGCCCTGGCCGACGTCGATGTTGAGGTCGGCGCCGAGGTTCTCCTGCGACAGGCGCAGGTAGTGGCGCACCACGTGCGGCTGCGCCAGCTCGGGCAGCTTCGGCGGCTCGGCGCGCCGCACCGAGGCGGGCAGCTCGACCCGGGGCGCGCCGGGTTCGGGCACGGCGATGCCGCGGCGGCCCGGCGTGGACAGCTCGAAGATGATCGGCTCGTCCCAGCGGGCCTGGTGGAAGCGGCGCAGCGGCGGCTTGGGCGCGACGGGCAGCTCGGCGAAGGGCTCCGCGGTGTTCACGGCGTCTCCTGGAGGGCGGCGATGGCGGCGATTTCGGCGGCGAGGCGGTCGATGTCGGCGATGGAGTGGCGCTCGGTCACGCAGACCAGCACGGTGCGCTCGTCGAGGGGCACCCCGCCGTAGATGCCGCGCTCGCGCAGCCGGTCGAGCAGGGCGGCGCTGGAGGGCACCTCGACGGCGAACTCGCGGAAGTGGATCGCGTCCGGGTGCAGGACGGTGACGGACCGGGCCAGGGCGTCCATGGCGTAGCGGGTGCGGGCGAGGATCGTCTCCCCCAGCTCGCGCATGCCGTGCGGGCCCATGAGCGCGAGGTAGACGCCGGCCGTGATGCCCCACAGGGCGGCGGCGGTGCCCACCCACTCCTTGCCCTCCTCGCGGTGGGCGAAGGAGGTGCGGTCGTAGAAGACGTCACCGAAGCCGTACTCGCCCGGCACCTTCGTCGGCGCGATGCCGAACAGCCGGGAGGGGAACTCGGCGACCAGCGGCTCGTGGTCGTGGGTGGCGATGTACCCGGCGTGGCCGCCGCCGAAGCTCTGGTGCATGCCGAGCGACTGGATGTCGCCGCAGGCGATGTCGGCGCCGTACGCGGCGGGCGGGGCGAGCACGCCCAGGGAGATCGGGTCGGCGCCCACGACCAGCAGGGCGCCGTGGGCGTGGGCCAGGTCGGCCAGCTCCCGGCCGCGCGTCTCGACGACGCCGTACACGTTGGGCGTCTCCAGGTAGATCGCGGCATACGAGTCGTCGAAGGCGGTGACGGTCAGCTGGCCGTCCTCCCCCGCGGGCGCGAGGACGATCTCGACGTCCGGGGTGAGGAAGTCACGCAGCTTGCTCAGCTTGTCGGCGGCCACGGCCGCGCTGACCAGCACCTTCGAGCGCCCGGTGTGGCGGCCGGCCATGCGCAGCGCGGTGCCCGCCGCCTGGAAGCCGTCGTAGGTCGGGACGTTGACGACGTCCATCTCCAGCAGCTCGCCCATCATGCTGACGTACTCGAACAGGGCCTGGAAGCGGCCGTGGTCCTCGTACGGCTCGCCGGCGTAAGCGGTCAGGAACTCGCTCCTGGAGTTGACCTCGTCGCAGACGGCGGGCACGTGGTGCGGGTAGCAGCCGTGGCCGAGGAAGCTCAGCGCCTCGTCGGTGCCGGTGGTCCGGCCGAGCAGGCCGTTCATGTGGCGGACCAGGTCGTGCTCGGCCGTGAGGGGCGCCGGCAGGTCGAGCGGCCGGTTCAGGCGCAGGTCCGCGGGGATGTCGGCGTAGAACTCGTCGACGCTCTCCGCGCCGATCGCGGCGAGCATCTCGGCCCGCACGCCGGGTTCGGCGTTCGGGATGTACGGGTGCGTCACGTGTCTCCTTCGATCCTGAGCACGACGGCGTCGCGCGGGGCGAGGACGGCGTCGCCTCGCAGGTCGGTGTCGGTGAGCAGGTCCCGGCCGGGGTACGGCAGGGCGACCCGCTGCTCGCCGGTGGTGTGGTTGAGCAGGAACAGGTGCCGGCCCCGCCGGACCGCCTCCACCCCGGCGGGCACGGCGATCGCCGGGACCCCGGCCAGCACGCGGTCCAGCACGGGCGTCAGGTCGGCGGGCAGGCAGCCGAGGTAGGTGGCGTTCCCCTTGCGGGTGATCGCGGGCAGCCCGTCCAGGTCGCCGCCCTCGAAGCGGGCCAGCACGGCCGTGCCCTCGTCGGGGCGCAGCCACTCGGCCCAGGTCCGGGCCACGCCCGCGCCGCCGCCGGCGTACCGCAGGGCCTGGGTGACCCCGTCGGGCAGCGGCCAGAACTCCTCGACCGCGACGCCCAGCAGGTCGCGCAGCGGGCCGGGCGCGCCGCCGTCGTGCACCTGGTCGGAGGCGTCGACCACGCCGCTGAACGGGCCGACGACCAGCTCCCCGGTGACGGCGGCGAGCGCCTTGGCCTGCTCGGCGGTGCAGAGGTAGAGGTTGGGCACGATGACCACGCGGTAGCCCGACAGGTCGGCGCCGGGCGGCGTGAGATCGACGGCGACGCCCCGGGCGTGCAGCGGCGCGTACCAGGACAGCAGCAGGTCCTTGAGCTTGAGCCGGTCGGAGGGCATCGACTCGGGCGCCTCCAGGCCCCACCAGCTGTCCCAGCCGAACACGAGCGCCACCTCGGCGCGGGTGTGGCCCCCCGCGACCTCCGCGAGCCGCCGCAGGTCCGCGCCGAGCCGCAGCGTGTCGCGCCAGCCGCGCGTCGCGGTGCCGCCGTGCGGCAGCAGCGCCGAGTGGAACTTCTCCGGCCCGTACCTCGCCTGCCGCCACTGGAAGAACATCACCCCGTCGGCGCCGTGGGCGACGGCCTGGAGGCTGTGCAGGCGCATCACGCCGGGCGGCTTGGGGGCGTTGACCGCGCGCCACGACACGGCCGACGGCGCGGACTCCATCAGCAGCCAGGGCCGCCGCTTGAGCGAGCGCATGAGGTCGTAGCTGAGCGCGACCGCCACGTGCGAGTCCGGGTCGGCCGGGTCGGGGTAGGCGTCGTCGCTCACCAGGTCCTCGGCCCGCGCCCAGGTCCAGTAGTCGAGGCCGTGCAGGATGCTCATGAAGTTCGTGGTGACGGGCACGCCCGGGGTGACGGCGCGCAGCGCGTCGCGTTCGGCGGTGAACAGCTCCAGCAGGGCGTCGCTGCAGAAGCGCCGCCAGTCGAGGAGCTGGGCGGGGTTGACCGGCCCGGGCGCCTTGCGGGGCGGCTCGACCTGGTCGAAGCCGGTGTAGTGCTGGCCCCAGCAGGACGTGCCCCAGGCGGCGTTGAGCCCGTCGGCCGTGCCGTACCGGGCCTGGAGCCAGGCGCGGAAGTGGCGGGCCGACTCGGGGCAGAAGCATTCGAGCGTGTGGTCGGCGTACTCGTTGCCCACGTGCCACAGGGCCAGCGCCGGATGGCCGCCGTACCGGGTGGCCAGGGCGGTCGCCAGCCGTACGGCGAGCTCGCGGAAGACCGGCGAGCTGGGGCAGTAGCCCTGCCGGGAGCCGAACTCCAGCCGGGTGCCCGTGGCGTCGACCGGCATGATCTCGGGGTGGCGGCGCACCAGCCACGGGGGCGGGGTGGCGGTCGCGGTGGCGAGGTCGGCGGCGATGCCGTGCTCGTGCAGCAGGCCGAGCACGCGGTCCAGCCAGCCGAAGTCGTACGCGCCCGGCTCGGGCTCCAGCCGCGACCAGGCGAAGACCGCGACGGTGACCATGGTGACCCCGGCCTCGGCCATGAGGCGCACGTCCTCGGCCCAGATCTCCTCAGGCCACTGCTCGGGGTTGTAGTCGCCGCCGTACAGCAGCCCCGGCACCCGGGTCAGACCCACTCGACACTCCCTCCTGTGTTTTGTATTCAGAATTCATAGTGCAGTATTTTGAATCACGTCAAGAGCTAGTATTGGGCACGGCCGAAAACCGAAGGAGCGTCATGCCGATCGACCGGCGACCGCTACGCGAGCAGATCCGCGAAGAGCTGCTGGGCAGGCTGGACCGGGGAGACTTCGCCGCGGGCACCGACATCAACGAGGTCGCGCTGGCGGCCGAGCTCGGTGTCAGCCGCACCCCCCTGCGGGAGGCGCTGATCACTTTGGCGGGCGAAGGGGTCCTGGAGAGCACCCAGGGCCGCGGATTCCGGTTCGCCCCGGTGAGCAGGAAGGAGTTCACGGAGCTCTGCGAGATCGTGGCGGGACTGGAGGGGCTGGCCCTCGACGCCTCCGACCCGGCGTACCTGCGCGAGATCGCACCCGAGCTGCTGCGGATGGCGCGCGACTTCCCCGACCGGATCGCCGAGCAGCACGTGATAGAGCGCCACGACGACGAGTGGCACGACCTGCTCGTCAGCGGCTGCCGCAACGAGCGGCTGCTCGACCTCATCACCAGCGTCAAGGCGGGACTGCGCCGCTACGCGCACCTTCTGGCGGGCGACGACACGCCGCTCGAACGCGAGGCGGCCGAGCACTGCCGCGTGGCCGAGCTGCTCATGGCCGGCGACCTGGCCGAGGCCGTCCAGGCTCTGCGTGACAACTGGGTCAACGGGATGGAGCGGATGATGTCCCGCATCCCCGCCTCCTGACGGCGGCCCGGGCGAGCGTGGCCGCCGGTGAGGCGATGAGCAGGGCCGCGACCATCATCGCGAGAGACCCCCGGTGCGGGGCACTCTGCGAGGAGCGTTCCGAGGAACGCGGCGGGGCCGGTCATCGGCCCGGCGGGATCGGCCGGGGCCGGTTAGCGCCTGACCCGTGAACGGGAGCGGGCTCCCTGGAGCTGAGGTGTTGTCTGAGCAGCTCAGCGGCCAGGAGCCCGTGGTTGTCGGTCCACACGCCCAAGACCGTGAACGCCGGCGGTTGCACCGATCAGCCCGGAGCCGGTCAGTCAGGAGGTTCCCTGGGTAGGGTCTTCGGCCGCTCCCTGCCTGTTCGCCGGAGCCGGGGAGACGCGGAACGCGAGTACCGCCGCGGAGAGCAGCAACAGCCCGCATACGCCCTGTTCCGCGACCATCCAGCCCGGCAGTGGCAGGAACAGCAGCACTCCCACCACCGCGACAGGAATCACGACGAGCACGATTCGCAGGCGTAGGAGCGCTCGGTGGCCCGCGTGCTGGGCGCGGCGGGCGAACGCGAGGGTGAGAATCGACGTCGCCGCCACGATGACACCGCGCCCCCACGCCTGCGGGCTGACGAGCGACGGGGCGAGCGGGAGAAGTTCTCCGCCATCAGTCTGGTACGGGCCGACGGTGGTCACGCCGGCGGCTGGTGACCCGGGCCGAGCAGGTCCTCGGCCTGGCCGTCACGATCGTCGAGCGCAATGCCGCGAGGGAACCGGACGGCGTCGCCACTGCGATAAAGGGGGTGTGCACCGATTCCTCGCCCGACGCAGGGAACCCCCTCCGATCGGGCCCGACAGTGATGACGCCGAGCTCCTCCAGGCCGTGGCCGCGGAGCGGACGGAGGCGCTGAAGATCCTGCACCGGCGGCACGCGCCCTGGCTGCGAGCGCGGCTGGCCCGCCGCTGCGCCGACCCCGACCTGGTCGACGAGGCTCTCCAGGACGCCTTCGTGGCCGTCTGGCGCGGCGCCCACCGCTACCGCCCGGCGCACGGGGACGCCGCCGCGTGGATGTGGACGATCGCGGTCCGCCGGCTCGTCTCGCTGCTGCGGAAGAGCGGGAAGACCCCCGTGCACGGCGGCCTGCCGGACTCCGGGGTCACGGCGGCGGGCGGGATCACCGAGTCGGCCGAGGACGCCGTGCTGGTCGGGATCGAGCACGGCGATCTGGGCACGGCGCTGGCCCGGCTCTCCCCCGACCTGCGGGCCGCCATCCAGGCCACCGTCCTGGACGGGCTCACCGTGCGCGAGGCCGCCCGCCTCCTCGGGATCCCCGAGGGCACCGTCAAGACCCGCGTCATGCGGGCCAAAGCACAGCTCAGGGGGTTCCTCGCATGAGCGCTGTCTGGCATCCGCCCGCCGACCTGGTGCGGCGCTACACGGCCGGCCGCCTGGACCCCGTCCAGGTCATGTCGGTGGAGGCGCACATCGCCCGGTGCGGCCCCTGCCGCGCGGCCGTGCCGTACGAGGAGGAGTGGCTCACCGCGGCCTGGGAACGGATCGAGGACGTCGTGGACCGGCCGCGGCCGGGACCCGGCACGCGGCTCCTCGTCCGGGCCGGGGTGCCGGAGCACACGGCCCGGCTGCTGTCGGCCACCCCCTCCCTGACCCGCGCCTGGCTGGTGGCGGTGAGCGCCGTGCTGGCGTTCGCGGTGGCCGCGGCCCGGGTCACCTCCGGCGATCCGGACGTCCTGCTGGCCTTCCTGGTGACCGCGCCGGTGCTGCCGGTGGCGGGGATCGCGGTGGCCTACGGCCGCGGCGTGGACCCCGCGTACGAGCTGCACGCCGCCACCCCGATGGCCGGGGCGCGGCTCTTCCTGCTGCGGGCAGTCGCCGTGCTGTCCGTGGCGTTCGGGCTGACCGGCGCGGCGACGCTGCTGCTGCCCGGGCCGCTCGGGCTGAGCGCCGCCTGGCTGTTGCCGGCGCTGACGCTCGGCCTCGCCCTGCTGGCCCTGTCGGGCCGCATGCCGCCGCTCCTGGCCGGCTCGCTGCTCACCACCGGGTGGTTCGCCGTGGTCCTGGTCTGCGACGGCGCGCTGCATGACCGGTTCCTGCCGTTCCATCCGGCGTCCCAGCCCCTGTACGGCGGCGCCGTCCTCGCCCTGCTCGTGCTCGTCCGCCTGCGGCACCGCCGCCTCACCTTGGGGGAACGCCTGTGAACGCCACCGTGGAGATCCGGGCGCTGACCAAGCGCTTCGGACGGACCACCGTGCTCGACCACGCCGACCTGCGCGTCGGGCCCGGCGTGACCGGGCTGCTCGGCCCGAACGGCGCGGGCAAGACGACCCTGCTGCGCTGCCTGGCCACCACCCTGGCCCCCGACGGCGGGCGGATCACCGCCCTGGGCCTGGACCCGGCCCGTCGCGAGCAGCGCACCGAGCTGCGCCGCCGCCTCGGCTACCTGCCGCAGGACCCCGGCTTCTACCCGCACTTCACCGTCTTCGAGCTGCTCGACTACGTCGCGATCCTCAAGGAGCTGACCGACCGCGCGCGGCGCCACCGCGAGGTGCGCCGGGTGCTCGCGGAGGTGGACCTGACCGGCCGCGCCCACGCGAAGGTGCGCACGCTCTCCGGCGGGATGAGGCAGCGCCTGGCCCTGGCGCAGGCGCTGCTCAGCGACCCCGAGCTGCTCGTGCTCGACGAGCCCACCGTGGGACTCGACCCCGAGCAGCGCATGCGCTTCCGCGCCCTGGTCTCCCGGCTCGGCGAGGACCGCACCGTACTGCTGTCCACCCACCAGACCGAGGACGTGGCCGCCCTGTGCGACCACGTGGTCGTGATGGCCGGCGGCGGCGTCGTGTTCGACGGAACCCCGCGGGAGCTGGCCGGGGTCGCGGCCGGGAAGGTGTGGATCTGCGACGCCCAGCCCGGCGGCGGCGCCCGGCCCGGCGGCGCGGTGCTCCGGTGGCGGACGGCCGACGGCCGCCACCGGGTCGTCGGCGAGCGCCCCGCGGGCGCCGTGCCGGCCGAACCCGCCATCGAGGACGGCTACCTGCTGCTGCTCGGCGCGCGGGCGGAGGCCGTGGCATGACCGGGCGGCGGATGGTGTGGCCGGTCGGAAGGCGGCGTGCCGCGGGGCGTCCGGTCGCAGGAGGGCGGGCCGCGGAGGAGCCGATCACAGGAGGGCGGGCCGCGGAGGAGCCGGTCGCGGGGCGGCGGGCCGGGGAGGGGCGGGCCGCACGGACGCTGTTCGCGTTCGAGCTTCGCAGGGCGCTGCGCAGCCCCCTCCTGTGGGGCGCGGCCGTCCTCTGCCTGGTGCTGCGGCTGGTGGCGGTGTGGGAGTGGCTGCCCGACCTCACGACCGATCCGGTGAGCATGTCGGGAGCCATGCTGCTGCCGGCCGCGGCGGCGCTGCTCACCGCCCACCTCGCCGTCGCGCGCGACCGGCGCCGGGGCGTGCCGGAGGCGCTGGCCGCGCTGCCCGGCCGGGCCGCGTCGCGCACCTCGGCCGCGGCCGGCGCCGTCGTGACCGCGGGGACCGGGATCGCGGCCCTGGTGATGGCGCTCTACCTGGCGATCCGCGCGTCCATGGGGCCGGTGGCCGGGACGCTGGACCCCTTCGAGGCCCTGGCCGGGGTCCTGGCGGTGCCGTTCGCCGCCGCGCTCGGCGCGCTGCTGGCCCGCTGGGTCCGGTGGGCGGTCGCGGCGCCGCTGGCGGTGTTCCTGGTGGGCGCGTTCACGTACCTGAACGGCAACCAGAGCGGCTACGGCGACTGGTTCCTGCCGGTCGTGCTGTTCCACGGCCCGGACTGGCCCGGCCGGCCCTCGGGACTGCACGTGCTCTACCTGGTGGCGGCGGGCGCGCTGATGGCGGCGCTGGCGCTGCTGCGGCACGGACGGCGGCCGGCGCGGCTGGTCGCGGTGGTGGCCGCGGCGGC
>NZ_JBFAIA010000198.1:0-14843 GCF_040654455.1 Nonomuraea sp. NPDC050691 | reverse complement strand
GGCGGTGCAGAAGCGCGGCGACCGGGAGAGGCGCATGTGGGACGTGCTCGGCACGGCCTTCAAGATCTACAACCCGGCGTACAGCAGCGCCGCGCCCGGCGGCCGCCCCGGACGCGTATCCCGCGGGTCCGCGCCGATAGCCTGGCCCCGCCCTGGACACGTACGAGGGAGAGACCCGGATGGCTCCGAACATCGCGACCGCGCGCCGCGTCGACCTGCCCGAACTGCTGGAGTTCCTGCGTCCCAGGCATCACGGCCTGCTGGCGACCACCCGTGCCGACGGGCGGCCCCAGCTCTCGCCGGTGAGCTGCGGGGTCGACGAGGAGGGCCGGATCGTGGTCTCCACCTATCCGGAGCGCGCCAAGGCCCGCAACGCGCGGCGCGACGAGCGGACGTCCATCTGCGTGCTGTCCGACGACTGGAACGGCCCGTACGTGCAGGTTGACGGGCGGGCCGAGGTGCTGGACATGCCCGAGGCGCTGGACGCGCTGGTCGGCTACTACCGGTGCATCGCCGGTGAGCACCCCGACTGGGACGAGTACCGGGCCGCCATGCGGCGGCAGGGCAAGTCGCTCATCCGGCTGAGCATCGACCGCTGGGGGCCCATCTCGACGGGCGGGTTCCCGGCACGGCTGGTCGCGGACGAGTGACCCCGCCGGGCATCGCGAAGGGCCGCGTCGGAGAGGCGTGCCGCCGCCCGCCTGGGGGGAGCGGGCGGCGGGGAACGGGTCAGCCGGCGGCGATGTCGTTGGCCGCCACGTAGCCGAACGTCATGGCCGGGCCCAGGGTCGAGCCGGCCCCGGCGTAGCTGTGGCCCATGACGGCGCCGCTCGCGTTGCCCGCCGCGTACAGGCCGGCGATGACGGAGCCGTCGGCCCGCAGCACGCGCGCCCGCGCGTCCGTCCGCATGCCGCCCTTGGTGCCCAGGTCACCAGGGACGATCTTGAACGCGTAGAACGGCGGCAGCCACAGCGGCGCCAGGCAGGGGTTGGGCCGGACGAACGGGTCGGCGTAGTAGCGGTCGTAGACGCTGTCGCCGCGGTGGAAGTCGGCGTCGCCGCCCGTGACCGCGAACCCGTTGAACCGGTTGACCGTCGCGCGCAGCGCCGCCTGCGGGACGCCGATCTTCTGGGCGAGCAGTTCGACGGTCGCCGCCTTGAACACGGCCCCGGCGTCGTACCAGGAGTCGGGGAACGGCAGCAGCGGCGCGATGTCCTTGAACAGGTACTTGTTGCGGTAGTTCTGGTCCACGATCAGCCAGGCCGGGATGTGCGGCGAGGACGGTGTGTCGCGGTCGTACATGACGTGCACGACGTCGCTGTACGGCGCGCCCTCGTTGACGAAGCGCTCGCCCTTGCCGTTGACGAGGATGCAGCCGGGCAGGGTCCGCTCGGCCAGGCAGAAGTACGGCTCGCCGGGCAGCGGGATCGCCGGGCCCCACCAGGCGTCGTCCATCAGGTCGAGCGCGGCGCCGGCGCGCTTGCCGGCCCGGATGCCGTCGCCGGTGTTCGACGCGGCGCCGACGGTCCAGTCGGTGCCGATGGGCTGCTGCTGGAACTCCGCGCGCATGGCGGCGCTGTGCTCGAACCCTCCCGAGCCGACGATGACGCCGCGACGGGCCTTGACCAGCGTCTGCGTTCCTCCGCGGGTGACGAGCACGCCGGTGGCGCGGCCGTTCTCGATGCGCAGGTCCGTGAGCGGGGTGTTGAGCCAGACCGGGACGCCGGCCGCGAGCAGCCCGGCGCGCAGCCCGCCGGCCAGGGCCTGGCCCATGGTGAGGGGCTTCTCGCCGCGGAGGGCGGCGGCGGTGCCGCGGGCCAGGCAGGCGGCGCTGACCTCCAGGCCCTTGGGGTTGACGGCGGCCAGCGTCAGCCACTTGTAGTCGGCGCTGAAGACGACCAGACCGGCCGGGGTGGGGATGTAGGAGGGGTTGAGGCGGGCCAGCTCGGCGCCGAGGATGTTGCCGTCGAGCTGGTCGGGCTCGATGGAGCGGCCGTTCGGCATGCCGCCGGGGTACTCGGGATAGTAGTCGGAGTACCCCTCCATGAAGCGGAAGCGCAGCGGGCTGTTGCGCAGGACGAACGAGATCATGGCCGGGCCGTTGGCGAGGAACGCCTGCTGCCGCGCGGCGGGCACCGTGTCGCCCACGACGCGGGCGAGGTAGGCGGCGGCCTTGGCCGGGGTGTCGGGCACGCCGGCGGCCAGGATGACCTCGTTGTTGGGGATCCAGATGCCGGCGCCGGAGCGGGCGGCGGATCCGCCGAAGGTGGGCGCCTTCTCCACGACGACCACGCTCAGCCCGCGCTTGGCGGCGGTCAGCGCGGCGGTCATGCCGGCGGCGCCGGCTCCCACGACCACGACGTCGTACTCCGCCTCCGCGTGGGCGGGGGAGGGGCGGCCGAGGGTGGCGCCGGCGACGATCGCGCCGCCGGTCAGGGCGGCGCCCCGGAGCAGGGTGCGGCGGCTGGGCCCGGAGAACGCCGGCGGCTCCGGGGTGATGGGCTGAGGGGTGGGGTCCGTGCTGGACTCGGGCATGCTGGATCCGATCCCTTCCACGTGCGTGCGCCGCGACGGCGGAGAGCTCGCCGGCGGCAGCCGGAGGAACAACCGCGATGGCACCTCGCGCCCGGTGCGAACGCTACGGACGAGCTGGGGATGTGGCCCCGGTCACAGCATGAAGCATGCGCTTGGTTGGTAGTGCTGTCAACACGAACCGCCCGCAGTCCCCGGTGGCACGTCCGCCGCCCCGGGCGTCCGACAATGGGACATGCGCAAATACGTGATCATGGGAGTGCAGGGGAGCGGCAAGGGCACGCAGAGCAAGCTGCTCGCCGACGACCTCGACCTCACCCACATCAACGTCGGCGACATCTTCCGGTGGCACGTCAAACAGCACACCAAGCTCGGCGCGCAGGTCCGCCGCATCGTGGCCGGGGGCGAGCTGGTCGGCGACGACCTGGTCGAGGACGTCGTCCGCGAACGCCTCCAGCAGCACGACTGGAACTACGGGTTCGTCATCGACGGGTTCCCGCGCAACCGGCGGCAGGCCGAGTTCTTCCTGGAGAGCTACGACATCGACGGCGTGATCCACCTCGACCTGCCGGACGCGGAGGTGCGCCGGCGGGTGCTGGCCCGGCGCTTCTGCTCCCGTTGCGGCATGGACTACAACCTCATCGCCCACCGCCCCGAGGCCGAGGGCCGATGCGACGTGTGCGGCGGCGAGCTGGTCGCCCGCGAGGACGACACGCCGGAGGCGCTGGCCCGGCGGCTGCGCGACTACCACGACAAGACGGATCCGGTGCTGGAGCTGTTCCGCGGCAAGGAGTACGTCACGAGCGTGGACGCCCGGGGCGACAAGGCCACCATCCAGCGCACCATCCGCGAGCGCCTCGGCCTGCCGTCCTACCGGTCCTGACGAGGCCGCCAGGGGACGAAGGTCCTCCGGCGGCTCGCAGGCGTCAGCGGACCTCGGCGGGGCCGCCGGCTCCGAGGGCTCGCGGCCGTCAGCGGACCTCGGCTGGGCCGCCCAGCTCCGCGACGTCCCGGGCGGCGTCGCCCAGGAGCTTGTCGGCCAGGTCCATGAGGGCCCGGCCCGCGGCCAGCTCGTCGCCGATCTCGGGAACCGGACGGTCCGCCGGGTTGCGCCGGGCCACGCCCACGCTCTCGTGCCAGGGCGTGCCGGTCGCCGACAGGACGGCACGGGCGAGCGTCCGCTCGTCGCCCTCGTCCTCGCTGATGTAGATCTCCACGGTCCATTGCTTGGCGTTCATCGCCGCCTCCTCGCCTCTCACCGGGCGTTCCCCTCCTTGCGAGGCGTGCCCGGCGCGGGCCCGTCGAATCACCCCAGGTCAAGCTCCGCCCGGTGCCGCGTGCGCGCGCCGCCGTCGAGTGGGCGGCGGACGACGCTCTCCGCATGACGGGCCGAGAAGGCGCCGGCCGCGGCGCTCGTCGTGGTGCACGAGCGCCGGCCGTCGGTCGAGGCGACCACGCGGCTGCTCGCGGGCACGCCCGCGGAGGTCCTCTCAGGAGGAGGGGCGGGACGCGGCGGAGCGGCATCCTGCCGCGCTCACCGGGGCCCTGTGTCCGGCGCGTGCGTGGTAACGATCAGACGACCGGCCGACAGGGACCGGCGTTGTCGGCTGTAATGGTCAGATCTGTGGCCTTGTGGTGAATGGTCCTATGCGAGGTGGAAGCAGGCGCGTGGAAGACCCGATCGGGAATTTCGCGAACATCGACGTCGAGGCGTTCCTGCGGGACTCCGAGAAACGCGTGGCCAACTTCGCCGCGGCGCAGGAGGAAGCCGCGGCCGCCGTCGGCCGGGCCACGGCCGCCGACGGTCACATCATGGTCGAGTGCACCGCGCAGGGCGGCGTGAGCCGGCTCGACATGGATCCGAGGGTGAAGCGGATGAGCGTCCACGAGATGTCCGCGGCCATCCTCGCCGCCATTCACGACGCCGACGCCGACCTCCAGCGTCAGCTGTCCAGGATCATGACGGGCGTGGTCGGAGGACTCGACCCCGCCTTGGGCGACCCGGACGTCGCCCTGGCGAAGATGACCGAGGCGCAAGCGGCCTTCGACCGGATGATGGGCGACGCGATGGGCGAGCTGGACCGCATGCGGAAGAAGCTCGGCCACTGACGAGCCCCGGCGGGCGGCGGCGTCCCCGCCCGCCGGGGGTCACGCCTCGGCGGTGCCCGTCCTCGGCCCTCCTGCCGCGTATCCGTATCCCGTCTTGAGGCCGTCCGTGAGGCTGCGCTCGGTCATCCAGGCGGCGCCGTACTTCAGCGCCATGCCTGTGGGCGGAGTCGGACGCGGTGTCCGACGCCATGGCGTAGCCGGCCGTCTGCTGCCCGTAGAGCTCCCGCTCCGCTCCCTGCCAGCCGGCCGCGGACACGCTGTCGTGCTGATCCTGCGTCGTCCTGCCCGCGGCGTAGACCCCGTTCGCGAAGTCGCTCCAGCCGTCAGCGGCCCTGTGCATCACCTGCGGGTCGGAAGGCACCGACAGCCCGTACCCGACCAGCACCCGCTCGTAGACGGGAAGCGTCACGGCGGCGAACGCGTACAGGGCAAGGGTGGAGTACTGCACCAGCTTGAGGTCGCCGCCCTCGTCCCCGGACAGGGACGGGTCGGGAGTCCCGCCCGGGATGGGGATCTTAAATCCGCCGGGCATTGTCCTCGTTCCTCTCGTCCGCGGCCCGCACGTTGTCCGCGACCGAGTGCAGTCCGTCCCGGCGATCGTGCAGGGCTCGGATCGTGTTGTAGACCGTGCTCTCCGCGTAGCCGACGATCTTGTCGTGTTCGTTGGTCAGGGGCCATCCGAGCACGCCCATGGCCCACGGCCCCATGCGCATGTTGCTGGGAAAGCTCATGGCCCGGTCCAGGTACGACACCGGGGAGACGCCTTCGGTGTCGTCGGTGAGAGCGTCGCCCAGTGCTCTGATCGCTGGCAGATGGTGGATACGTTGTGCTTCGTCTCGGCTCAAGACTTCTCCATGAACGTGATCCCGCTACATGATCCGCACATACTGACCAGCTGTCGCAGGGAGATCGCTGGAGTCGTGGAAGCCGGCGACGCGACACGGTCGCCGCACGCCGTCACCTCAGATGCCTGACCCGGACGACGCCGGGCACGGTACGGGCCAGCACGTCGGCGACATGCTCGGCGAGCACGTCACCCGCTCCGGATGCCAGAAGAGGGCCGGGCGGGCCGGGGGCGGGGGCCGGGCGCAGCTCGGCGACGCCGTCGTGGACGGCCACCTCCCAGAAGGGGCCGCGCGGGTAGTGCTCGCGCAAGGCGGCCGCCACCTCCGCGCGCAGCTCCTCGTCGGGACGGGCGAGCATGCGCATCAGGTCGCGGCGGCCGACCATGCCGACCACGCGGTGGCCGGCCAGCACGGGCAGGCTCTTGACCTGCTTGCCGACCATGAGATCGATGGCGGCGGCCACGTCGGCCGTCTCGCTGACCGTGACCACCGCGTGGGTCATGACCTGCCACACGAGCGAGGGCCGCGGGCCCTCCTCGCGGGGCGCGGGGTGGGCGGCGGCGCGCGGGTCCGGCTGGAACTCGCCGCGCAGCAGGTCCAGCTCGGACACCACGCCCACCAGCCGCTCCGCGTCGTCGAGGACGGGGGCGGCGGTGACGTCGTGCTCGTACAGCACCCGGACGGCCTGGCGGATCGACGTGGTGCGGCCGACCGTCACGACCGGGCTCGACATGACCTCCCGGACCAGCATGGCTCCCCACCCTCCTCGCCGGCGGCGCTCCCGTCACGACCCGGCGCGGGCCGCACGGAAACCACGGCCCTCGGCCGGCGCGCACGGGTCCGAGGGCCGTCATCCCCCGCCTGAGACTTGATTCCCGTTCTGAGCTGGGAAGACCCTCCTCGTGCAGGAAGGGCGAACCTGACGGGGTTCCACGGTGGCCGGCAGGTTGCCCGGGCTCGCGCCGAGGCAGAGGCGCGGGCCCGTCCCGAACGCGATCAGGGGACCTCGTAGGTGGTACGGCATCGGCACCCTCTACATCCCGTACTTCCTCCAGGACGTCGTCGGCCACCCCGACGACCTGCTGACCGTCGTCGCCGTCAACGGCCTCTCTGTCGTCGCGCTGTCCGTGGTCAGCGGCTGGCTGTCCGACCGGCTCGGCCGGCGCCGGATCCTCGTCTTCGCGGGCTCGTCCGTCATGGCCGCGGCGCTCGGCGCGGTGCGCATCTGGCCGGTCAGGTCCGTGCTGTGACCGTTACGGTGCGGGATATCCCGGCACCGGCCTAATTCCCGGCAAAGGCTCATCCGAGTAGAGGGCTACTCATGCGCCGGACCTGCCCCGTCTCCATCCTTGCCACCAGTCACATCAGATGGCAGGGGGAAATGTCATGCATCCTCGTTCCGGCGGGGCGGTCCGGGCCAGAGCGCTCGCCGTCCTCGCCGCGCTGCTCCTCGTCACGGCCGCTCTGGCCGCCGTCGCCGCGCCGGCGCGCGCCGCGACCGCCGTCCGGCTGAAGCTCTCCATCACCTGGATCCAGCAGGGTGAGAACCCCGACGACGACGGGGGCGACGGCGACTACTTCCCGGAGATCCGCATCGGCGACGGGCCGCTGCTGACCAAGCCGTACGTCCAGGACGACGTGTTCAACCCCAGCGGCTTCCCCGACCCGTGGGTCTTCGAGCAGGACGCCTCGGTGCCCGACGACGGGACCACCGTGCCGATCCTGGTGCGGCTGTGGGACTACGACGACGGCACCAACTTCGGTGACGACCACATGGACATCAGTCCCGGCAACCAGGACGACGACCTCGACCTCAAGTACGACATCGGCACCGACACCTGGACGTCGCCCGAGGACGCGATCACCCCCGGCCAGGAGCGCATCACGGGCGACGGCGACCCGAACTTCCCCGACACCAACGACGGCGTCGCCATCACGATCGGCATCAAGATCGAGCGGCTGACCCCGCTGCCCGACATCGACGGCGACGGCATCTTCGACGTCATCGAGCGGTTCGGGGTGCGCGACAAGGACGGGTCGATGAAGTTCGACCTCAAGGCCATGGGCGCGAACCCGTGCCGCAAGTCCGTCGTCGTGCAGATCGACTACATGACCGGCGCCGCCGACGGGCACAGCCACCAGCCGAAGGACGCGGCGATCGAGGAGGTGGAGCGCGCCTTCGAGGACGGGCCCGTCGATCCCGTGTCACCCTGCCCGTATCCGGGCTTCACGACCACGCAGGGCGTCGACTTCGTGCACATCGCGGGCAAGTCCATCGCCGAGAGCAACGTCATGGGCCTGGACGCGAACTACCGCGCCGCGCGCAACGCGAACTTCAGCAGCCTGCTCGCCCCGTACGCCCACTACGCGATCTTCGCCCACCGGCAGACGCCCGGCGGCTTCAGCTCCGGCCGCTGCTGCGAGACCGACCGCGGGAGCAACAAGGACTTCATCGTCACCCTCGGCGGCTGGCGCACGGTCTGCGTCGCGCCCGGCGACAACGGCACGCTCGACACCACGCCCGCCTCCACCGACGTGCGGATGGGCGACGACGTGCTCGTCGGCACGGACCGGACCTGCGACACCGACGCCAGACCGGGCACCGACGACCGGCAGATCCTGAGAAAGGGCACCGGAGCCGCCGACGCGGACGTGGGGACCGTACGCGACCAGTCGGGCAGCATCATGCACGAACTGGGGCACGCGCTCGGCCTGGCGCACGGCGGCACGGACCGCACCAACTTCAAGCCCAACTACCTCAGCGTCATGAACTACGCCTTCGACCCCGGCGGCATCCCGACGGGACCGGACCCGCTGCCGCGCCGCCTCGACTACTCGCGCAGCTCGCTGCCCACGCTCGACAAGGGCCGGCTCCTGGAGGGCGACGGCATCCGCGACGGCGAGGACCTCACCCGCTGGCGGCTCCCGGGCGGCAACCCGCTGTTCGGCCCCGGCACCGGCGCGCTCAACTGGAACGACGACGCCGTGCCGAACGACCCGAACCGCGTGGCCGCCGACATCAACTCCGACGACGACGTCTGCGTCCTCGCCGGGCCGGACGGCGTCCTGACCACGATGCCCTCGGGCAACGACGAGAACGCGGGCGACGCCATCCTCAACGGCGGCGACGCCTGCAACACGGCGCCCGGGCCCGGCGACACCGGCCGCGCCACCCTCCTGACCGGCCACGACGACTGGGGAAGCCTCAAGTACCGCGCCGCGGGCTCACCGGACGCGGGCGCCCCGGCGGCCTCGCCGTCCGTCACCGAGATCGGGTTCCCGGCCGTGCTCAACGCCGAGCTGGCCCTGCGCGACTTCTACGACCCGGACGTCACCGCGACCAAGACCGTGGACAAGCCCGAGGCGCTGCCCGGCGACACCCTCACCTACGCCGTCCTCGTGCGCAACGAGGGCCGGGGGACCGCCGCCGACGTCAAGGTGACCGACACCTTCCCGGACGGCACCACGGCCGAGCAGCGGCTGCCCGACATCCGGGCGGCGGCGGAGCGCTCCGCGACGTTCACCTACGTCGTGCCGTGCACGGCCGAGAACGACTCGGTCCTGACCAACAAGGCCACGGTGGCGGCCAAGAACCTCGCGGGCGGGGACGAGGCCGACACCTCCGACAACACGAGCACGGCGAAGAGCACGGTCAAGGCGCCGCGCCTCACCCTGTCCGCCGCCACGACCCCGGAGGCGAACGCGGGCGAGGCCACGACCACCACCCTGACCGTCCGCAACACCGGCGGCGCCGCCGCCACCGGCGTCACGCTCACCTACGCCCTGCCCGACGAGGTGTATTACAGCACCGCACTCGACCAGGGAAGCGGGCCCCGGCCCACGGAGGTCTCCGGCGGCACGCTGACCTGGCGCCTCGACCCGGTGGAGGCGGGGGCCACGACCACCGTGGAGTTCACCACCCGCTCCAGCCTGCTGGTCACGGGCGGCACGGTGCAGACCGGCCAGGCCAAGGTGGTGTACGTCAACGCGAACGGCTGCTCGTACGACCCGGTGACGGCCTCGGCCGGCTCGACGGTCACGGAGGTGGCGCCGAGCCGCGACCCGCGTCCGTCCGCGGTGTGGATGGCGATGCCCGCGCTGCGCACTCCCGAGCTGCTGGCCCGGGTGCAGGCCACCGACACCCGTTTCGACGGGGCCGACGGATCCACCCCGGACGGGCGGCTGACGCAGCAGGAGGTGTCGGCCGCGCTCGCGCCGCCCCTTCCGCAGCCGCGGGCGCTGCGCACCGAACTGCTCGGCACGTACCTCAACCTGGGCAGCCGCCGCGTCAACGCCTCCACGGCGGTGCGCGGCGTCATCATGGACCGGATCGGGGCGCGCACGGTCGGCGCCGCCGCCCGGCACTCCCGGACGGTGCTGACCCGGCCGCCGAGCAGCGACTTCGCGGCCTACCAGCAGGCCACGCTGGCGCTCATCGAGATCAACACGGGAGCCGCCGAACGCTACTGACCCCTTGAGCGCACGACGCTGATCCCGTGAGCGGACGCCGCGGGGCCACCGGAGGGAGGCTCCGCGGCGTCGCCATGAGGAGCCGTGAGCGAGCGCCGTGAGCGACCGCTCTGAGGAAGCGCCTGAGCGAGCGCTCTGAGGAAGCGCTCCGGGCCGGTCAGGCGGTGAGGCGGGTGAGCTCGCGGAGCTCGACCTGGGTGGTGGCGCAGTCCAGGAGACGCAGCTCCGCCAGCAGCCGCACCGCCTGCGCCCCGTGCTTCAGCTCCTCCGGGCAGCTCTCCGCGACCTTGCGCAGCATGGCGGCGGCGGCCCACGGGGCGCGGTCCCGGGCGTGGGCCGTGGCCAGCGTCAGGAAGTGCCGGGCGCGCAGGTCACGGGTGGTCAGGCGGGCCGGGTCGAGGTCCTCCGCGAGGCGCAGGGCCTGCCGGTGACGGCCCATGCGGACCGCGGCCGCCGCCGCGCGCAGGTCCAGCTCCACCAGGAAGCCGTCGCGGTCCTCGCCGAGCCGGGCGGCCAGCCTGCGGGCGCGGTTCAGCAGTTCCTCGACGCGCAGCAGGTCGTTCTCCGCCGCCGCGGCGAGCGCCCCCGCCAGCAGGCACGCCCCCGCGGCGGCCCCCCGCTCCTGCGCGTCCCGCTCGTCCGGCGTGTACGGCGTGCCGCGAGAATGGGGGGACCGTGGCCCGGTGGCGAGGTCGGCGGCCGTCAGGCACACACGGCGGGCGTCGGCCGGGCGGCCCAGGTGCACCAGGACCTCGGCCGTCTCCGCCCACGCCGGCGCCGCCGCCACGGGGTCGCCCCTCGCTGCCGACACCGCCCGGTCCGCCGCCAGCAGGGCGGGGGCGTACTCGCCGCTCCCGCGCAGCACCGTCGCGAACAGCCGGTACACCCGCGCGAGCTCGACCGCCGCCATCCCCGCGGCCTCCGGCGACGCCCCCTCCGCCCGGGCGGCGCGGGAGGTGGCCTGGGCCGTCAGCAACAGGCCGGGCAGGTCGCGGCGCAGCTCCGTGTACCGCCGCGGCGAGCGCCGCCACACCTCCCAGGCCGCGGTCACGTGTCGGCGCACCCGGTGGACGTTGTCGGCCGGACCGCCTTCACCGGCCGGGCGGCGGGGGAGCAGCAGCGCGAGCACCATCTCCGCCGACCCGCCGAACCCCCCGTCCCGGGGCCCGGGAAGGCCGGAGGCGGCGGGCAGCGTGACGGGGCCGCCCACCAGCTCCGACATGTCCTCGACGCGCAGGACGCCGGCGATGCGCATGAGGGTGGACAGCCGGTCCAGCGGACGCGCGCCCTTCTCGACGAGCCGCAGCCACTCCTCGCTGCACCCCACGAGGTCGGCCAGAACCCGCCGGGACAGGCCGCGCGCCCGCCGCATGGCCATGATCCGCGGCCCGTCGACCAAGTAATCGCCGGCCATGCCGCCAGGTTAGGCGCCAGATCATCACCGGGCCGAAGGCCAGAAGCGGCGGCCGGTTCCTGCCACCCCGCGCCCCCCGCGCCCGGGGCCGGAGGCGGTTATCGTACGGAGGACATCGTGGGATCCCCGTGGCGCAACTCCAGTTGGGTCCGCGCGCGCCGGCCCGGGCGACACTGCCGCTACACCACACGGCAGAGGAGGCCACGATGGCGATCGACGTCGAGTCGATTCGGAAGGCATTCCCGTTCTTCGAGACACTTGCTGACGGCTCCCGCCCGCCCGTCTACCTCGACAGCGCCGCCACCACGCAGAAGCCCGCCCCGGTGCTCGACGCCCTGACCCACTACTACACGCGCGCCAACGCCAACGTCCACCGCGGCGTCTACCGCCTGGCCGTCGAGGCCACCGAGCTGTACGAGGGGGCCCGCCGGACCGTGGCGGCCTTCGTCGGCGCCTCCCGCCCCGAGGAGATCGTCTTCACCAAGAACGCCACCGAGGCCGTCAACCTCCTCGCCAACTCCCTCATGTGGGCCGGCGAGGAGCTGCGGGTCGGCCCCGGCGACGAGATCGTGGTGACGGAGATGGAGCACCACTCGAACCTCATCCCGTGGCGGCTGCTCGCCGAGCGGGCCGGGGCGACGGTGCGCTACCTGGGCATCACCGACGACGGCCGCCTGGACCTGTCCCGCCTGCCCGAGGTGGTCACCGAGCGGACCCGGGTGGTGGCGGTCGTCCACGCCTCCAACATCCTCGGCACCGTGAACCCGATCGCGCCCATCGCCGCCCGCGCCGCCGAGGTCGGCGCCCTGCTGGTGGTGGACGCGGCGCAGTCGGTGCCGCACCTCGCCGTGGACGTCACCGCGCTGGGCGCGGACTTCGTGACGTTCTCCGGCCACAAGATGTGCGGGCCGACCGGGATCGGCGTGCTGTGGGGCCGGCATGAGCTGCTGGAGGCGCTGCCGCCGTTCCTCGGCGGCGGCGAGATGATCGAGACGGTCAGCGTCGACGCCATGCGGTACGCCCCGCCGCCGCTGAAGTTCGAGGCCGGAACGCCGCCGGTCGCGCAGGCCGTGGGACTGGGCGCGGCCTGCGACTTCCTGAGCGGGATCGGCATGGACGCCGTCGCCGCTCACGACCAGGCGCTGGTCGAGTACGCGCTGGAGCGGCTCGGACGGGTGCCGGGCATCCGGTTCATCGGACCGGCCGACGGCGTGGACCGGCTGCCGCTGCTGTCGTTCGTGGTGGACGGCGTGCCGCTGCAGAAGCTGCGGACCGTGCTCGACGAGGCGGGCATCGCCGTGCGCTCCGGTCACCACTGCGCCCAGCTCGCGTGCAGCCGCTTCGGCATCCCGGCGGCCATCCGCTCCTCGTTCTACCTGTACAACGCGCCCGACGAGGTGGACCACCTGGCCGCCACGCTGGAGGGGGCGACCGGGCCGGGCCGGGGCGGCGGCGCGGCGCCCGCGTTCGAGGCGGGCGGCGCGGCGCGGGTCAGGCCGTACCGGGAGGTGCTGGTGCCGGCGATCTTCGCGCCGTGGGCGGAACGGCTGGTCGGCGCGCTCGCTCCCGCACCGGGCGCGCGGGCACTCGACGTGGGCACCGGGCCCGGGACGGTCGCGCGTGTGCTGGCCGCGGCCGTGGGCCCGCACGGCGCCGTCGTCGGCACCGACCCGAGCCCGGCCATGCTCGCGCTCGCCCGCGAGGAGCCGGCGCCGTCCGGTGCGCCGATCCGGCCCGCGCCGTCCGCGGCGATCCAGCCCGCGCCGATCCAGCCCGCGCCGATCCGGCCCGCGCCGATCCGGCCCGCGCCGATCCAGTACGTCGAGTGCGGGGCGGCGCCGCTGCACGTGTCCGACGAGGCGTTCGACGTCGTCACCGCGCAGCAGGTGCTCCAGTTCGTCCCGGACCGGCGGGCGGCGGTGGCGGAGATGCGCAGGGCGGCCCGGACCGGCGCGCGGATCGCCGTCGCCACCTGGCTGCCGCTGGAGCGCAACCCGCTGTTCCGGGCGCTGCGGGACGCCGTGGCCGCCGTGCTGGGCCCCGAGGAGGCCGAGCGGTTCGCGGAGCCGTGGACGCTGGCGGGGGAGGAGGTCGCCGCCCTGGTGGAGGAGGCGGGGTTCACCGAGGTCGAGCGGCACGAGTGGACGCTGCCGGTCACCCTGCCGGGCGGTCCGGACGCGCTGTGCTGCCTGTTCGGGTTCTCGGCGGTCGCCCCGTCGTACGCCGCCGGGCAGGGGGAGGCGCTGCGCCAGGCCGTACGGGAGCTCCTGGCCCGGCACACGGACGAGCGCGGCGTGCACGGTGAGACGGCGGCGAGCGTCGTGACGGCCCGCGCCTGACCGGCGAGCCCGCGCCACCGCGTCCGCGCCACTGTGCCCCAGGAGGGGCCGTCCGGCACGGTGGCGCGGGCTTCGTCCTTCGGCATACAGTCTGTGAGAATCTTCCTGTAAGGATCTTCCCTGTGGGCGTATGCGTCGTAGCGGGCCCGCGGCGACGGACCGGAGGACTGATGGCCGAGCGACCTGGGAAGGCAGGCGCGGAGGAGCCCGCGGCGCGGCGGAGGAGACCGCGCGCCGGCAGCGGGGAGTCCCTCGGCGACCAGGCGTACGAGCACATCCGCGCCGCCATCCTCGAAGGCGTCTACCGTCCCAACCAGCGCCTGCCCGAGGACGAGGTGGCCGCCCGCCTGAGCAGCAGCCGCACGCCCGTCCGCGTCGCGCTGATGCGCCTGGCCGACCAGGGGCTCGTGGTCCGCGAACGCCAGGGCTGGGTCGTGCGCGAGCACACCCCCGACGAGATCCGCGAGATCTACGAGGTGCGCTGCGCCCTGGAGTCCATGGCCACCGGCCTGGCCGCCGTGCGCGCCTCCGAGGAGCAGCTCGCCCGCGTCGCCGCGTTCTACGACCAGCCGGTCGAGGAGTACGAGAGGCGTCCCCGCGCCGAGCTGGCCCGCATGAACCGCGACTTCCACCTCGCCATCGTGCAGGCGGCGGGCAACCAGCGGCTGCTCGGCGAGTGGCTGCGCAACCGCGACTTCGGCGTCACGTACAACATGGCCGCCGTCTTCACCGGCGACGAGGTCGTGACCTGCGTCGAGGGGCACAAGCGCATCGTCGCGGCGCTGCTGCGCCGCGACCGCGAGGGCGCCGAGCGGGAGGCGCGCACGCACGTCGAGGACGTCCAGGCCGCGGCGAGCCGCCGCCTCGACGCGCTCCGCGTGCCCGCCGGACTCTACCTGGCCTGACCCGGCGCCGAGGAACGCCGGGAAGCACCCGGATCCCCGGGGAAACGCTGGCGGAGGCACGCGTGTGGGAGCGGCTCGGCCCGTTCGTCCGCGGCGCCGCCTACGCCGCGGCGCGCGAGCAGGTGCTCGCCCGGGCGCCCGATGGCCATCGTCGAGTATCGGCAAAGTCCTGATGAGGTGCGCTAGGCTTGACCTATGCGTTCCGCGACCCTGCTTCTTAGCGGGCCGC
>NZ_JBFAIA010000197.1:0-15041 GCF_040654455.1 Nonomuraea sp. NPDC050691 | reverse complement strand
GACCGCCCATTCGTCCTCAAGGACGAAGGAGGCTTGCTGCCCATGACCCAATCGCTGCGCCGACGCCGATCGCGGTGGCCTCGGTGCCGATCGCGCCTGCGTCGCCGGTCGGGCCGGCGCCCTCCGTGACGGCCGCGGCCTCGGGCTCCGCCTTCTTACGGGTGCGCCGGCGACGGACCGGGGCAGCCTCATCGGCGGGCACGCCGGTCTCCGGAGCAGCGCTCCCGGCCGCGAGGACGCGGTCGGCGGTCTCCAGCGCGGCCTGCTCGGCGCTCTGGGCGTCGGGCGCGCCGGCGGCGTCCGGCGACGCTCCGGTGGTGGCCGGCTCGGCCTCCTCACCCTTCCCGCTGGTGCGGCGGCGCGAGGTGGTGGCCGTCGAACGGGTCCTGGATCGCTTCGGCTTCTCGGCCTCGGCCGCACCGTCGTCCGCGACCGCCTCACCGCCTGCGGAGACGGCCTCGGAGACGGCACCGGCGACCGCGGCCTCGACCGGGCTCGGCACGGCCGCGGCGGCGCTCTGCTGGCCCTCGCCTCCGGTCGCCTCCGGGGTCCGCTCCGCGGCCTCGGCCGCGGAGACGGTCACCGGAGCGGGCTCGTCCGGAATCTCGGGCGGCGGCCCGGCGGGCCGGCTCGCGGCCCGCCGTCGCGGTGTGGTGGATGACTGTTCAGTTGTTCCGCCGTCGGAGCCTGTGGCCCCGGTGTTGGGCTCGTTCTCGAGCATGCGGGCGCTCTCCCGTCAGCTCCCGGGCGCGTCGCCGCGCCGCGCAGGAGCTCTCGTGTCTCGTTGTCCGCCCGCACCCCCGCCAGGGGGCATGGGCGCCAAGTCCTGTCAGCGGTCGTGACCCACGCATGCGGGACACTCCCTTAACCGGCGACGTGCTCACCTGCCGGACCCGCTTCGCCGCCGCGCGTGGTCTCGCGGTCAAGGTCGAACGGGTCGGCAAGCGCACCGGTGCCGACGTCCAGCGGCCCCTGCGCCAGCCTGGTCACCTCGGGGGGAACCGGCGGCGCGAAGTCGGCCACAAGGCGCAGCCCTGCGAGCACATCGTCGGGTCGAACGGCAGGCGTCATGTGCCGAACAACCATGCGCAGTATGACACACGACTGTCCGGGCACCTGAGCTGCGGTTCTACCTGTCCCCTCGGACACCGCCAGCCTCAGCACGGCCTCGCGGGCGTCGAAGCGGCGCGGGCCTTTCTTGGTGAGGCGCTCGACCTCCACGGCCCCGGCGGAGAGGAACTTCTCCACCGCCACCCCGGCGAGCCCGGGATCCGCACCCGGCATCCGCACCTCCCACTCCGAGGCCTCCAGGCGCTCGGCCAGCCCTCCCGGCCCTGCCTCGACGACGTCGAGCACGTCGAGCCCGGGCGGCAGCGACCCGTCGAGGTCGCCGCGGACGCGCTCGGGCTCACACGGCGTGGTGACGCCGATCTCGAGGTATTCGGCCTCGCTGGCGACGCCGGTCGGCGCCGCGCCCGCGTAGGAGATCTTGGGGTGGGGCGAGAAGCCCGCGCTGTAGGCCACCGGAATGCCGGCACGGCGAACCGCACGTTCGACGGCGCGCGAGATGTCGCGGTGACTGGTGAAGCGCAGGCGGCCGCGCTTGGCGTAGCGCACGCGCAGGCGCTGCACCGTGGGCGCGGGCGGAGGCCCGTCGGGAACAGGTTTCAGAGCTTTGTCGTCCTTCCCGTGTCAGAGTTCCTTCGTTTCAGGATAAGCCGCTTCGACGCCTGATCGACTCAGGATCATGCACGGCGAGGCACCGTCCGCGCACCCAGCGCTCCGGAACGGCGACAGGCCCTGCAGACCCGGCGTTCCGGAGCGGCGAAGGGGCCTAGACCACCGTGAGCGGAAGGAGCTTGCGCCCCGTGGGGCCGACCTGGATCTCGGTGCCCATGGTCGGGCAGACGCCGCAGTCGTAACAGGGCGTCCAGCGGCAGTCCTCGACCTCGCCGCTGGAGACGGCCTCCTGCCAGTCCTGCCAGAGCCACTCGCGGTCGAGCCCCGCGTCGAGGTGGTCCCACGGGAGCACCTCGTTCTCCTCGCGCTCGCGCGTGGTGTACCAGTCGACGTCGACGCCGGCCTTCTCGGCGGCGGCCATCCACCGCTCGTAGGAGAAGTGCTCGCTCCAGCCGTCGAAGCGCCCGCCGTCCTCCCAGACGGCCCGGATGACCGCGCCGACCCGCCGGTCACCGCGCGAGAGCAGGCCCTCGACGATGGACGGCTTGCCGTCGTGGTAGCGGAAGCCGATGGCCCTGCCGTACGCCTTGTCGCCGCGCAGCGAGTCGCGCAGCGCCTTGAGCCGCCGGTCGACGGTCTCGTGGTCGGCCTGGCCGGCCCACTGGAACGGCGTGTGCGGCTTGGGCACGAAGCCGCCGATGGACACGGTGCAGCGGATGTCGCGCGAGCCGGTGATCTCCCGGCCGGCCTTGATGACCTTCTTGGCCAGGTCGGCGATGCCGAGCACGTCCTCGTCGGTCTCGGTGGGCAGCCCGCACATGAAGTACAGCTTCACCTGCCGCCAGCCCTGGGCGTAGGCGGTGGTGACGGTGCGGATGAGGTCTTCCTCGGTGACCATCTTGTTGATCACCTTGCGCATGCGCTCGGACCCGCCCTCGGGCGCGAAGGTCAGCCCGGAGCGCCGGCCGTTGCGGGAGAACTCGTTGGCCAGGTCGATGTTGAAAGCGTCGACCCGGGTGGAGGGCAGCGACAGCGAGGTGTTGGTGCCCTCGTAGCGGTCGGCCAGCCCCTTGGCGACGTCGGCGATCTCGGAGTGGTCGGCCGACGACAGCGACAGCAGGCCGACCTCGTTGAAGCCGGACTCCTTGACGCCGTTCTCCACCATGGCGCCGATCGTGGTGATGGACCGCTCGCGCACCGGACGCGTGATCATGCCGGCCTGGCAGAAGCGGCAGCCGCGCGTGCAGCCGCGGAAGATCTCCACGCTGAACCGCTCGTGGACGGTCTCGGCGAGCGGCACCAGCGGCTTCTTCGGGTAGGGCCACTCGTCGAGGTCCATGACGGTGTGCTTGTGGACGCGCCACGGGACGTCGGCCCGGTTGGGCGCGACCCGCTTGATGCGCCCGTCGGGGTGGTAGTCGACGTCGTAGAACTTGGGCACGTAGACGCCGCCCGACTCGGCGAGGCGCATGAGCAGCTCGTCGCGGCCGCCGGGCCTGCCCTCGGCCTTCCATTCGCGGACGACCTCGCTGATGGCGATGGCGATCTGCTCGCCGTCACCGAGGACGGCCGCGTCGAGGAAGTCGGCGATCGGCTCGGGGTTGAACGCGGCGTGGCCGCCCGCGAGCACGATCGGGTCGTCGTCGCCGCGGTCGGCGGCCAGCATCGGGATGCCGGCCAGGTCGAGCGCGGTCAGCATGTTGGTGTAGCCGAGCTCGGTGGAGAACGACACGCCGAACACGTCGAAGGCGCGCACCGGGCGGTGGGCGTCGACGGTGAACTGGGGCACGCCCTCGGCGCGCATGAGCGCCTCGAGGTCGGGCCAGACGGCGTAGGTGCGCTCGGCCAGGGTGGCGGGCAGCTCGTTGAGGATCTCGTAGAGGATCGCGACGCCCTGGTTGGGCAGGCCGACCTCGTAGGCGTCCGGGTACATCAGCGCCCAGCGCACGTCGGCGTCGTCCCAGTCCTTCACGGTCGAGTTGAGCTCACCCCCGACGTACTGGATGGGCTTCTGCACCTTGGGCAGCAGCGCTTCCAGGCGGTGGAAAATCGACTCGACAGGCATACGACCAGGGTAGCGGCGCGCGGGAGCGGCCCGTCCCGGCGCGTGGTATGCGGGGCCCCGGTCAGGCGTACTGCTGCTGCTCGCGGATCCGGATCGACTGGAGCAGCCCCACCGCGATGAGGTTGGCGAAGGTCGCGGTGCCGCCGTACGACACGAACGGCAGCGGCAGCCCGGTGATGGGCATGATCCCGATGGTCATCCCGATGTTGACGAACGTCTGGAACGCGAACCAGCACACGATCGTGCCCGCCGCCAGCGTGCCGAACCGGTCGTCGCACTGCCGGGCGATCCGCAGCCCCCGCAGCAGCACCACGCCCAGCAGCAGCACGATGGTCACCGAGCCGAGGAAGCCGAACTCCTCCCCCGCGACCGTGAAGATGAAGTCGGTGTGCTGCTCGGGCACGAACCGCCCGGTCGTCTGCCCGCCGTGCAGCCACCCCTTGCCGAACACCTGGCCGGAGCCGATCGCGATGAGCGACTGCGTGCTGTTGTAGCCGACGCCGCGAGGATCGACGCCCGGGTCGAGGAACGCGGTGAAGCGCGCGATCTGGTACGGCTCCAGCAGTTGCAACCGGAACACCAGGAACACCCCGGTCGCCGCCACCAGCGTCAACCCCACGATCCACCGCTTGCGCACCCCGCCGATGATCAGCGCCGCGGCGGTGATCACGGCGAGCACCAGCGCCGTGCCGAGGTCCGGCTGGAGCATCACCATGCCCATAGTGAGCGCCGCCACGCACAGCGCCAGCACGATGTCGAACGTGCGCGGCCGGTCGGTGCCCTCGGCCGGCTGCGCCAGCAGCATCGCCAGGATCAGCAGCAGCCCGAGCTTGGCGAACTCCGACGGCTGCACCGCGAACCCGCCGCCCAGCAGGATCCACGAGTGCGACCCGTTGATCGTCGCCCCGAGCGGCGAGATCACCAGCCCGAGCCCCACCAGGCTGAGCAGGAACACCAGCGGCGCGTACGCGCGCATGGCCCGATGGTCCACCGCGGTCGTCATGGCGCACAGCACCACGCCGATGCCGAGGTTGAGCATGTGCTTCTTGACCAGCCCGGTCGAGCCCGGCGCCCACGTACGGGTGGACGACCACACCAGCAGGGTGCCGATGACGCACAGCGCGGCGACCGCGACCAGCATGACGCCGTCAAGCCGCCACAGCGACGACTGCGCGCCCACCATCCTGCGGCCGTAGCCGCGCCGGCCGCTCCTGAGCACGCGCTCCGCCATCACCCCTCCGCCCTTGCCGCGCCATCACCACTCGCCCCGCTGGGAGCGACTACCGCGCCACCGTCCCGTCGGGGGCGAACTTCGGCAGCTTGCCCACGGGTTTGCCGCCCGGCAGGGCCGCCGGGCCCTTGATCCCGTAGATGCCCTCGTAGATCTCCCGTACGGCCGGCGCCGCCGCCTGCGAGCCCATGCCGCCCTGCGACACCATGGCCACCACCACGAACCGCGGATCGTTGGTCGGCGCGAACGAGGCGAACCACGAGGTGTCCTGCTTGCCCCACACCTCCGCGGTGCCGGTCTTGCCGCCGATGCGCACCTTGTCCATGGGGAATCCCGCGAACGCCCCGGCGGCCGTACCGTCGGAGGCCACCTCGCTGAGCGCGTCCTTGATGTAGAGGCGTTCCTTCTGGCTGAGCGGCAGCTTGCCGACCACCGGCACGTCGTACGTCTCGACCAGCGTGCCGTCGGGCCGCACCCGCGCCCAGCCGATGCGCGGGCTGCGCAGCTTGCCGTCGTGGACCAGCGCCGCGTACGCCCGGGCGAGCTGCAGCGGCGTCACCAGCACGTCGCCCTGGCCGATGGAGAAGTTCGCCGAGTCGCCGGGCCGCAGGATGAAGCCCTCCGCGCAGTTCTCGGAGGCCAGCCGCTTGAGGAAGTCGGCCCGCGCCCGGTCGGTCACCTCGGGGTAGCCGGTCTGCGCGCGCCGACAGTTGGTGCCGCTGGTCAGGGTCCACATCTCCTTCTTCCAGCGGCGGTCGGGGATGCGGCCGGACGACTCGCCGGGCAGGTCGATGCCCGTGGGGCGGCCGAAACCGAACGCCCTGGCGGTGTCGGCGAAGATCTCCCGCGGCTTCTTCTTCGGATTGCGCCCGCCGTCGCGCAGGTACTGCTCGTACGCCGCCCGGTAGAAGATCGTGTCGCACGACTTGACCAGCGCGGTGTGCAGGTTCATCGGGCCGAGACCGATGCCCCGGAAGTTGTTGAACGCCCGGTCGCCCACCATGTACGAGCCGGGGCAGTCGTAGGTGCCGTTCAGCGGGTAGCCGGCCCGCAGCATCGCCGTGACCGACGAGACCTTGAACGTCGAGCCCGGAGCGAACTGCCCGTTGATCGCCCGGGACACCAGCGGCATGCCGGACTTCGGCGACAGCAGCCGCTGGTAGCCGCTCGCCGAGATGCCGCCCGCCCACACCGCCGGGTCGTAGCCGGGCGCGCTGGCCAGCGCCAGCACCCGCGACGTGCGCGCGTCGAGCACCACGGCCGCGCCGCCGTCGGCCTTCGGCGCGTTGCGCATCGCCTTGGCCAGGGCCCGCTCGGCCACGGCCTGCACGCGGGCGTCGATGCTGGTGATCAGGTTGTCGCCGCTGACCGGCCGTACCTGCTGCTCGAGGCCGATGGCCTTGCCCATCCGGTCCACCTGCACGCGGCGCATCCCCGGCTTGCCGCGCAGCGCCTCGTCGTACACCTCCTCCAGGCCGTCGCGCCCGGCCAGGTCGACGCCGGAGTAGGCGGCCTTGAGCCCGGCGCGCTTCTCCAGCTCGGCCTCGGTGACCGGCTGCAGGTAGCCGAGCATCTGCGCGCCCGCCTCGCCGCCGGGATACTGCCGCACCGACTGGATCTCGGCGCTGACGCCGGGGAAGTCCTCCTGCCGTTCGAGGATCTGCAGCGCCTGGCGCGTGTCGGCCTTCTGCTCGACGGGCACCGGCTGGTACGGCGAGCCCGTCCAGCACGGCTGCGAGACGCCGGGCCCACAGGGCCGGATGCGTTCCTGGAGCTTCTTGACCGGCGTGCCCAGCACGGCGCTGAGCTTGCGCAGCACCGCCTTGCCGCCATCGGGCGTGCGCGCCAGCGCGGTCCGGTCGACCGACACCACCAGGGCCGTCTGGTTGCGCACCAGCGGCCGGCCGGAGGAGTCGAGGATCTGCCCGCGCACCGCGGGCTCGATCACCGTGCGCGTCCTCGTCTCGGTCGCCCTGGTCACGAACTCCTGCCCGCGCACCACCTGCACCTGCCACAGCCGTACGGCCAGCACCACGAGCAGGGTCAGGACGAGCACGTGCAGCACGAACAGCCGGGCCCGCATCCGGATCATGTCGCGTACCCCGGCTCCCCCGCGCGGCCGGCCCACCACATGACGACGGGCGACAGGAAGAACGTGTAGGCGATCGTCAGCGGCACCTGGTCGGTGAAGGTGTCGACGTTCACCCGCGGATCGGAGATCAGCCCGCCGAGCCCGGCGGCCAGCAGCGGCCCGAGCAGCACGCACAGCATGACGGTGGTCACGGGCGTGCCGAGCCCGCGCCCGGCGACGTAGCCGATGACCGCCAGCGTGAACGCGTACAGGCCCATCAGATGGGCGGCCGGCGGCATGACGTCCACCAGCAGTCCCGCGCAGAACCCGATCACCGCGCCGGTCGCGGGCCCCCTCGCCATCGCCACGCCCGTCACCGCCAGCAGCACCAGGTCAGGCGTGCCGCCTCCCGGCAGCGGCACCCGGTTGACCAGGATCACCTGCAGCAGCACCGCGAGCGGCACGACCAGCAGAGCCGTCATCGCGCTCCCTCCTTCGGCGGCAGCACCGCGTCGCGCGGATCACGCGCCGGACCGCGCACGACCACCCCCACCACGTCCAGCGCCGTCAGATCCGCGTACGGCCGCGCGAACGCGACCCGCGTCAGCTCGCCCGGCGTCGCCTCCACCCGTTCGATCACCCCCACCGGCAGCCCCGGCACGTACGGCCGGCCGTGCTGCGAGCCGAAGCTCACGATGCGCCCGCCCGGCGCCATCGGCGCGGTCGCGTCGAGCAGCTTGAACTGCACCAGGCGCCCGTTCTCGCCGACCCCGTGGACGACGCCGATCTCCTGGCCGCCCTCCAGCCGGGCCCCCGTGGCCGAGGCCCGGTCGCTGATGAGCACCACCGTGGACGTGCGGGCACCGGCCTGCACCACCCGGCCCACCAGCCCGTCGGCGTTCATCACGGTCATCTCGGGACGCACCCCGTCGTCCGTGCCGATGTCGAGCTGCACGGCGTCCTCGAAGCCGGGATTGCCGCGCCGGGCGATCACGTTGCCGGTCACGACCGTGTAGCCGCCGCGGCCGGACGTGCCGAGCATCCGCTTCAGCTCGGCGGACCTGTGGCCGTCGAGCCGGCTCGCGATCAGCCCCGTGCGCAGCCGGGCGTTCTCGGCCCGCAGCCGCTTGAGCTCGTCCTGCGCGCCGGGCGCGGTGACGATCGCGTGGACGAAGCCGGTCACCGGCCGGGCCACGACCCCCGCGGCGCCCTCGACCGCGCCGAACAGCCACGCCCCCGCCGCGCGCACCGGCACGAACGGCGAGCCCGCGCCGGCGCGGTGGTCGACGGTCAGCGCCACCAGGGCGACCGCCAGCAGCGTGCCGAGGATCAGCCGGGCACGGCGGGTGTCCCTCATCAGAAGTCCCCCCTCAACGGCGGGATTCCGGCACGAGCACCTGCTGCAGCTCCTCGAACTCCTCCACGCACCGGCCCGAGCCGAGAGCGACCGAGTCGAGGGCGTTGTCGACCAGGTGGACGGGCATGCCCGTCTCGGCCCTGATCCGCTCCTCCATGCCCTTGAGCAGGGCGCCGCCCCCGGTCAGCGCGATGCCGCGGTCCATCAGGTCGCCGGCCAGCTCCGGCGGGCAGCGGTCGAGCGTGGACTTGACCGCGTCGACGATGGAGCCGACCGGCTCCTCGGTCGCCCTGCGGACCTCCTCGCCCGACACGACGACCGTCTTCGGCAGGCCCGTCACCAGGTCACGGCCGCGGATCTCGGCGTGCGCCTCCTCCTCGGTCGGCCAGGCGGAGCCGATCGCCATCTTGATCTCCTCGGCGGTGCGCTCGCCCAGCATGAGCGAGTACTCCTTCTTCGCGAACGTGATCACCGCCTGGTCGAGCTCGTCCCCGCCGATCCTGATCGACTGGCTCGTCACCACGCCGCCCATCGAGATGATCGCCACCTCGGTGGTGCCGCCGCCGATGTCGACGACCATGTTGCCGGTGGGCTCGTGGACCGGCAGCCCCGCGCCGATCGCCGCCGCCATCGGCTCCTCGACGATGTAGACCTTGCGCGCGCCCGCCTGGTAGCCGGCCTCCTTCACCGCCCGCTGCTCCACGCTCGTGATCCCGCTCGGCACCGCGATGATCACGCGCGGTTTTGCGAAGTGGCGGCGCTTGTGCACCCGCTGGATGAAGTAGCGCAGCATCCGCTCCGTCACGTCGAAGTCGGCGATGACGCCGTCCTTGAGCGGCCGCACCGCGACGATGTGGCCGGGCGTGCGGCCGATCATCCGCTTGGCCTCGATGCCGACCGCCACGATCTTGCCGGTGGAGGTGTTGATGGCGACGACGGACGGCTCATTGAGGACGATGCCTCGGCCCCGCACGTACACCAGCGTGTTGGCGGTGCCCAGGTCGACCGCCATGTCCCGGCCGAGAAACGCGAGCTTGCTGCCCATGGGGAACGGAGCCTTCCGTAATATCGTACGCCAATCGCTACGGAGCGAATTCGAATCGTAACGTGACGTACCCACCGCCGGACGCAACGAGCCCGCGCGCCCCACAAAAATCCTGTCGCCTCTCCACCAAGCGCCTTTTGCCCGGTTTCCGGTAAACGCGGAGAGTGCACCGCAAGGTGATCAGAAACGCGGAATGCCCGCCTGGCACAGGGCCGTGGCGGGCACTCACGAATCCGGACGGAAGGGGCGCGGCCCTTCCGGTGCTCCTAGAAGCGGTCCGGGAAGAAGATCTTGATCTCGCGGGCGGCGGACTCGGGCGAGTCGGAGCCGTGGACGACGTTCTCGCCGATCTCCAGGGCGTGGTCGCCGCGGATCGTGCCGGGAGCCGACTTCACCGGGTCGGTGAGCCCGGCCAGGGCGCGGAACGCCTCGACCGCGCGCGGGCCCTCCAGCACCATGGCGACGAGCGGGCCGGAGGTGATGAACTCGACGAGCTCGCCGAAGAACGGCCGCTCGGAGTGCTCGGCGTAGTGGGCCTTGGCGGTGTCGGCGTCGAGGGTGCGCAGGTCCATCGCGACGACCTTGAGGCCCTTGCGCTCCACGCGGGCGATCACGTCACCGATGAGGCCGCGCTTCACCCCGTCGGGCTTGATCAGGACAAGAGTGCGCTCGGACACTTGAGGTTCTCCTTTGAACAGGTCTGGGGGTCGCGGATGCGGCTACGGACGCCGGGATGACTCCGCCGGGAACGCTCCGCGGCACGGACGACCTCGCGTCGCTGTAGCTGCGGCTCAGCTTACCGTCCCCCGGACGCCTCCCCCGCGCCGTACGACGAGGCGGCGATTTTCCCGCCCCCACGCGGCCTTCCGGACCGACGGGGCGGCAGCAAGCCTGTTCGTCCCGGCACCACCGCTCAGGCCGAGCGCCACGGGGCTGGCCCCCGGGGGACGGAGCACGTGGGAAGGACGTCCGGGGAGGCGGAGCGCGAGAAGAGCGCCGGAGGACCGGAGGGCGAGAGGAGGCGCCCAGGAGCGCGAGCACGCGGACGGACGCTCAAGGACCCGGGTGCGCGTGAAAGGCGCCCGAGGACCCGGATCCGCAGGGCGTCCGAGGGCCCGGATGCGCTTGGAAGGGCCGCCCGCAGAGCCGAGTGCGCTGAAGGGGCGCCCGACGAGCGGAAGTGCATCGCGCGGGGGGCCGCTCGGGGCGGCCTCACTCTTGGGAGCCGTCCTCGGGGGAGGCGGCCTGCGGGGGGACAGCCGGAAGGTGCTCGGTGCCCCCGGCGTCCGTCTCGTCCCCCGCGGGCGGGCGGGGGCGGCGCTCAGCCGCGCTTCCGCCCGCTCCCGGCGCCGTCCGCCCCTCCCCGAAGGCTCCCGACCCGTCGGCGGGCCCGGGCGAGGGCGTCTGTGCCGGAACGCTCCCCTTCCACGGGGAACGTCCGTTGGCCGTGGAGGCGCCCACCCGGGGAATCGCCCCGGTGGGCGCGTCGTCGTCGCCTGCCGCGTCCCTTTGGTCCACGGCACCGGGTGAGGGCCCACCCCGCCTCTCGCCCGCGTCCCTGCCGCTCACCGGGTTCTCGCCATTCACGGCGCCTGGCGCGAACTCCCCGCGCTTCTCGCCCGCGTCCCTGAGAGCCTTCTCACGGCGCTCGGCGCCGCCTCCCCCGCTCGTCTCCCCATGGGACACCTCGAACGCGCCCAGGGACCCCTTACCGAGCCCTCCGGAGCGGTTCCCCGCGACGCCCGCAGCCGATCCGCCCTCGGACTCCGCCCCGTCAGCGCTGATCGCGCCGTCGGCCCCGACGCCCCTCGCCGAACCCGCGGCTCCCGAGACGCCAGCAGGAGTGGAGACACCAGCGCCATCGGAGCCAACAGCAGAACTTGAGACACCGGCGGCACCAGAGACACCGGAGCCACTCGCAGAACCGGAGACACCACCAGCCCTGGAGACACCGGCGGCATCGAAACCACCAGCAGAGCCCGAGACGCCAGCGGGACGGGCGACATCTCCGGAATCGTCCGCCATGTCCCCTCGTCCGCCTGGGGAGTCGCCCACTGAGCCGTCCGCCGGATCGGCATCACCGGGAAGCCCACCGCCGGAAGGCCCGCCAGGCCCTTCATCGACCCCCACCACCTCGGAGCCGGGCCCACGACGCGACAACAGCGCGGCCAGCACGATCACCGCCACCACCAGGAACCCGCCGATGAGCGCCCACATGTGCAGCGCACCCACGAACCGGTCCACGAGCTGCTGCGGCGTGCTCACCCCGCGCAGCATCGCCATCTGCACCCCACTGCCGAGCAGGTAGCCCGACAGCACGGCGGGAAAGCACAGCGCCAGCCCGAACAGCGCGGCCCCGACCCCGGCGCGCCGCAGCGACGCCGTCAGGGCCACGGCCGCGCCCACCGCCAGCAGCGTGAACGGCACGACCAGCACCCGCCCGTCGGCCGCCGGCACCACGACCCGCACCGAGCACAGGCCCACGACCATCGCCAGCAGCCCGAACGGCGCCGGCCACGACGCCTCGGCCCGGACGAACAGCCGCACCAGCACCGCCGCAGCCACGGCCAGCCCGCCCGCCACGCCGAACGGCCCCCACAGCCCCTTCAGACCGGGCCCGCCGAGCCCGCCCATCTCGACGTACGTCACCTGCGCGATGCTCGGCAGCAGCACGGCGCCGACGGCGACCATCACGTAGGCGAGCGAACGTGCCTCCGGAACACCGATGGACGCGAGCGCGAGAAGCGCTCCCACGGCGAGCACGGCGACCACGATCACGACGTTGGGACGCCAGTCCTCGCTCGCGGTGCTGATGGCCACGATCGCGATGCCCGCGGCGGGCATGGTCGCCAGCAGCAACCGGCTGCGCTCGCGCGGCTGGGGCCGCGGCGCGGGGCGTGGGCCGTACAGCAGCCACAGCACCAGATAGGCGGCGGCCAGCACCAGCGCGGCGCCGGTCAGCATGGGGTACGGCTGGAGCGTCACCTTCCAGTCGCTCACGCCGTCGAGCGGCCACAGGGCGAGCGCCTGCGCGCTGAGCAGGCTGAGCGCCAGCACCCCCGACCAGACGGCGCGCAGCACCGCCGGGCGCTCCCAGGCGGCCACCAGCGTGGCGGGGAGCAGCAGCCCGGCGCCCACGCCGTGGACGACGCGCAGCACGCCGACGAGGAACGTCGAGCCCGCGTAGCCGCCGGCGGCGTCGGCCACGGCCAGCAGCGCGAGCCCGGCGATCAGGATGTAGGCGACCCTCACCCTGCCCAGCGCCACGGCGGCGAGCGGGACCGTCAGCATCATCGCGGGCAGGGCCAGGCCGTGCGCGCGCATGAGCCCGAGCCGGTCGAACCCGGGCGGCAGCAGGTCGCCGACGACCGAGACGGTGTTGGGGATGGCGACGATCGCCAGGGGCAGCGCGGCCACGATGAGCAGCGCCAGCACGATGTCGAGGAACCACGGGTAGGTGGCGCCGGGGTCGGATCCCGTGGCCGGCTGGTTCGGGGTCCGCTGAATCGGGGGGACGGCCATGTTGGCCGACTTTAGCGGGAAGTCACGCCTTCGACACGGCGAGCGACGAATATCGCGGTGATCCACAGCGCCAGGAAGATCGCGCCGAGGAAGAACATGGCCGTGACCAGGAACCCCGTCGCGATGGCGATCACCTGGACCAGGCTGCCCAGGACGTACCCGATCGGCTTCTTGAGCAGGCCCGCCGCCACCACGCACAACACGGCCAGGCCGATGCCGGCCGTGACCGCGAGCGGGGGCCGCACCCCGTTCACGGCGATCGCGACCGGGGTGATCAGCCCGGCGACGATGGCCTCCATGCCGAGCACGCTCGACCCGAGCCGGCGCATGCCGGGGGTCACTTCGAAGCTCAGCAGGCCCTTCCCGTCGCCGGCCATCACTCGCCCTCCACCCTCAGCAGGAGGCGGGCGTCGCCGGCGGTCACCACGGACCCGGTGATCAGCACGCCCGTGCCGCTGAACTCGCCCTCGGCGTCGGCGATGCCGATGCCCATGTCGATCGCGTCGTCGAGACGCTCGACGACGTGCACACGGTCCGCGCCGAAGATGGGCTCGGCCAGCCGCGCGAGCTCCTCGGGCGCCATCGACCTGGGCGAGGAGTTACGGGTGACGACGATCTCCTCCAGCATCGGCTCCAGGAGCTCCAGCATGGCGTCGACGTCCTTGTCGCCCATGGCGGCGACGACGCCGACGACCTTGGCGAAGTCGAACGCCTCGTGCAACGCCTCCAGCGTGGCCTGCATGCCGCCGGGGTTGTGCGCGGCGTCGACCACCACGGTCGGGGTGCGGCGGACGACCTCCAGCCGTCCCGGCGACGACGCCTGCGCGAACGCCTGCCGTACCAGGTCCACGTCGAGAGGGTCGTCGCCGCCCGTGAGCGCCTCGACGGCGGCCAGCGCGTTGACGGCGTTGCTCGCCTGATGGGCGCCGTAGAGCGGCAGGTACACCTCGTCGTAGACGCCCTTGAGGCCGCGCAGCGTCAGGAGCTGACCGCCGATCGCCACCTCCCGGGCCAGCACGCCGAACTCCAGGCCCTCGCGCGCCACGACCGCGCCCACGTCGGCGGCCCGCCGCATGAGCACCTCGGCCGCCTCCAGCTCCTGCTGGGCGAGTATGGCGGTGGCGCCGGGCTTGAGGATGCCGGCCTTCTCGCCGGCGATGCTCGGGATGTCCGGGCCAAGCCGGTCAGTGTGGTCGAGCGAGATGGGGGTGATGACGGCGACGGTGCCGTCGGCGACGTTCGTCGCGTCCCAGGACCCGCCCATCCCGGTCTCGATCACGGCGACGTCGACCGGGGTGTCGGCGAAGGCCGCGAACGCCATGGCCGTCAGCAGCTCGAAGAACTGGATGCGGCGGCCCTGCGTGTCGGTCAGCTCGACGTACGGGATGATCTCCTCGTACACCTGCGCGAAGCGCTCCTCGCTCAGCGGCTCGCCGTCCACGGTGATGCGCTCGCGCATCGAGACGAGATGCGGGCTGGTGAACCGGCCGACGCGGAGATTACGCTCCCGGAGCAGCGCCTCGGTCAGCCGAGCCGTACTGGTCTTGCCGTTGGTGCCCGCTATGTGAATGACCGGATACGCCCGCTGGGGCGAGCCGAGCAGGTCGAGCAGGGCGGCGATCCGGTCGAGTGTGGGCTCGAAGTCCCATTCGACGCCCCGCTCCATGATCGCGCGTTCAACAGCACGGTAGTCCACCCCTCAACCCTACTGAGCGCCGCGACCGGTCGGAGACAGGGCCGGCGGGGGTGGGATAGCTGATCAAGCGACATCTGGGACGAAGCCGCGGGGCCGGCCAGATGCCCGGGACCGGGGCAGATGCCGGCATGGGACAGATGCCGGGGCTGCGACGTGCTACGCACCACGCACGAGTGGCACTCCCATGCAGGTCCCAGAACGCAAGAAAGGGCCCCACCCTCCGCCTCTCAAAGCCAACCCTGGCCCGAGAAGCTCCGGATGGAGCCCTTACCTGTCATACAAAGATTGTCCGGCGGTGACCTACTCTCCCACACCCTCCCGAGTGCAGTACCATCGGCGCTGGGAAGCTTAACTTCCGGGTTCGGAATGTAACC
>NZ_JBFAIA010000196.1:0-15127 GCF_040654455.1 Nonomuraea sp. NPDC050691 | reverse complement strand
CGCGTTCTCAGTTCCATGCTAGATCCTCGCGAGGTTCAACACGTTTCCTCAGCGCATAACGAGGGTAAACGCGGTGTCAGTCAGGGGGAGGCCGTGGAAGCCCAGCAGCTCGGGCAGCGCGTGACGTACGGGCAGCTCAGGCATCATGCGTCCGGGACACCTGCGGTGGCGGAGGGGAGGCCCTGCGGGGGCGCGCCGGTGAGCGCGGCCGCGAGGACGGCGTCGAGGAGGCCCGGGAAGCGGGCGTCGAGGTCGTCGCGGCGCAGGCGCATGAACTTCAGCCGCCCGACCTGCCGGGTCATCACCACGCCGGCCTCGCGCAGCGTGCGGTAGTGGTGCGAGGCCGTGGACTTGTGCACGCCGAGCTCCTCGCCCACGTTCGAGCAGGTCTGCTCCACCTGTACGGCGAGCCGGACGACGATCTCCATGCGCACGGGGTCGGACAGGGCCCGGAGAACCTCGGTGAGCTGGATGGACTCCGTCGCCGGATGCGGTAGCAGGCGCATGCTCAGACCCTATCTCCGTTTAATCGTTTGACAATGATAAAACTATGCGACAGTTTGATGGTCCTCCAACTGTTGCGTACGGAGGAAGATGTGACCACGCGGCTCTACCCCTTGGCGCTGGGCAACTTCGCCGTCGGCACCGGCATGTTCGTGACCGCCGGGCTGCTGCCGCCGATCTCCCGTGACCTCGCCGTCTCCACCTCGGCCGCCGGGCAGCTCATGACCGTGTTCGCTCTGGCCTATGCAGTTCTGTCGCCCGTGCTCGCCGCCGTGACGGCCCGGATGTCGCGCCGGAGGCTCCTCCTCGTCGCGCTGGCCGTCATCGTGGCGGGCAACGCCTTGACGGCTCTCGCCCCCACGTACCCGCTGGTCATGGCGACCCGGGTGGTCGCCGCGGCGGGGGCGGCCATGTTCACGCCCACGGCGTCGGGTGTGGCGACGGCGCTGAGCTCGCCCGAGCGCCGGGGCCGGGCCCTCGCGCTGGTGATGGGCGGGCTGACCATCGCCTCGGCGATCGGCGTTCCGCTCGGCACCTGGCTGGGCGGCGCCGCGGGCTGGCGGGCCACGATGTGGCTGGTGGTCGGAATGGGCGTCGTCGGGTTCGCGGGCGTGGCGGCCGTCGTGCCCGACGTGCGGGTGCCCACCTCCGGCCGGCTCGCCGAGCGGCTCGCGCCACTGGCCGACCGGCGGATGCTCGCGGTGCTGGTCACCCAGCTCCTCTTCTTCGCCGCCGGATTCACCGCCTACGTCTACATCGGCTCGCTGTTCGACCTGCCGCTGCCCGCCGTCCTCTGGGCGTGGGGTGTGGGCGGCGTCGTGGGCAACCAGCTCGGCGGGCGGCTGACCGACGCGTACGGGCCGCGCCGGATGGTACTGGGCGGCCTGGCCGCCTCCACCGTGGCGCTCGGGCTCATCCCCGTCGCCAACCTCGCCCTGCCCGTCGCGCTGGTGTGGGCGTTCCTGTGGGGCGTGCTCGGCTGGATGATCGCCCCCGCGCAGCAGTACCGGACCGTCGCCGTCGTGCCCGGCAACGTGCCGATCGGTCTCGGCCTGCTCGCCTCCGCCCAGTACTTCGGGCTGTTCGTGGCGGGCGTCACGGGCGGGCTCGCCCTCGACTGGTACGGCCGGGCGGGCGTGATCATCCTCGCCACCGCGATCGGCCTGGTGGCGGTGCTGTTCACGCTGGCGACCTATCGGCCTGTCGCCCGGTCCGTCGAGGATGATCGAGAATTGCGGGGTGTCCGAACCGCAGACCGACCCGCGTGACGAGCCCGCCCCCTTCGGAGCCGTCGTCCTCCTGACCGTCGCCTCGGCCGTGGCCGTCATGGTCCTCACCAGCCTGCTCGACGAGCCGCCCGGCCTCAAACTGCTGCTGTTCGGGCCGATCGCGCTGGTCGTGTTCGAGGTGATGGTCCACGAGGTGTGGTGGCAGCGCTGGTGGGGCGCGGTGCCCGGGGCGGTGCTGGGGCTGACGCTCTACTCCGAGGGCCGCGAGGCGCTGGGCGGCATCGTGGGCGACGCCTGGGCCCATCCGATCGCGTACGTCGCGGCCTGGGCCCTGTTCGCCGCCGTCTTCGCCCTGGCCAGCCGCTACCCGCGCACCCTGAGCGCCTAGGGCCGTCAGCCCTGGGCGGGGATCAGGCCAAACGCGACCGCGAGGATCACGAACAGGCCGAGCGCGATCCGGTAGACGACGAAGCCGGTGAAGCGGTGCTTGCTGATGTAGCGCAGGAACCACGCCACCGCCGCGTAGCCGACGACGAACGAGATGAGCGTGGCCAGGATCGTCGGCCCCCAGGCCGGCGCCTGCCCCTCGCCGATCTCGCGCAGCTCCAGCAGGCCCGACGACAGCACGGCCGGGATGGCGAGCAGGAAGGAGTACTTCGCGGCGTCCTCGCGGCGGTAGTCGAGCAGGAGGCCCGCCGTGATGGTGCCGCCGGAGCGGGAGACACCCGGGATGAGCGCGAGCGCCTGGGCGAAGCCGTACACGACGGCGTGCGGGAAGCTGAGGTGTTTCTGCAGCGTGAGCTTGTTGCGTGCGGTGCGGTCGGCCCACCACAGGATGATGGCGAAGACCACCAGCGTGGTGCCCACGATGCGAAGATCGCGGAAGACCGTCTCGATCTGGTCCTTGAACAGCAGGCCGAGCACGCCGATGGGCAGGCTGCCCACGATGACGTACCAGCCCATGCGGGCCGCGTGGTGGGAGCGCAGCGCGGGCCTGAACAGGGACCGGGTCCAGATGGAGACGATCTCCCAGATCTCGTGCCGGAAGTAGATCAGCACGGCCGCCTCCGTGCCGAGCTGGATCACCGCCGTGAAGGCGGCGCCGGGGTCCTGCCAGCCGAAGAACGCCGACACCACCCGGATGTGGGCGCTGGAGGAGATGGGCAGGAACTCGGTCAGCCCCTGGAGGAGGCCCAGTACCACCGCTTCGAACCAGCCGATCACCGGAGCACCTTTCCAAAGCCGCGAGAGTGACGAGGTGAGGCTAGCGGATGCGGGGACCGGGCAACTGCTCGCGTAGGGCGGTGAGCTGGTGGGAGTGTTCGGCGGAGCGGGTCACCCGCGCGGGTCGCGGGCCCACTCGCGGGCGAAGGCGGCGAAGTCGCGCGCGGGCCGGCCGAGCGCCTCACGCACCCCGTCCACCACGTACGCGTTGCGCCCGTCGAGCACCTCGGCGAACAGCGCGTTCAGCATCTCGATGTCCTCCGCGGGCACGCCCGCCGCGGCGGCGCCCGCGGCGAACTCCTCGGGCTTGACCGGCACGTACTCCACCGGCCTGCCCAGCGCGGCCGACAGCTCGGCGGCGGCGTCCGCGAACGTCAGCAGCCGCGGCCCGGTCAGCTCGTAGACCCGTCCGGCGTGCCCGTCCCGGGTGAGCGCCGCGACGGCCACGTCCGCGATGTCGTCGGCGTCCACGAACGGCTCGGCCACGTCCCCGGCCGGCAGCGCGATGACGCCCGCCTGGACCGCGTCCAGCAGGTAGCCCTCGTTGAAGTTCTGCATGAACCAGGCGCAGCGGACGATCGTCCACTCCAGTCCCGACTCCTGGACGATGCGCTCGCACGCCTGGGCCTCCGGCTCACCCCGGCCGGACAGCAGCACCATCCGCCGGACGCCGCTCTCGACCGCGAGCTCGGTGAGCGCCCGGATGTCCGCCTGCGACCCGGGCACGGCCAGGTCGGGGTAGTAGGTCACGTACATCGACTCGGCGCCCTGGAGGGCGGCCGGCCAGCCGTCGAGGTCGGCCCAGTCGAAGGCCGGCGAGGAGGAGCGGGACCCGGACCGCACGGGACGGCCGAGAGCGGTGAGCCTGTCGATCACGCGGCGGCCGGTCTTGCCGGTGCCGCCCAGCACCAAAGTTGTCATGACTCCAGTAAGCCCGGAGATCGTTGGACTCTCCATGGTTGAGAAGCGCACTTCCATATGCGATCGTCTAACCCATGGATCATCTGGCCGCGATGCTCGACGGCCCGCGCGCCCGCGGTGCCTTCCTGCTCCGCTCGCTGCTCGACCCGCCGTGGTCGCTGCGCGTGCAGGACGAGGCGCCGCTGACCCTGGCCGCGCTGGTCCGGGGCACGGCCTGGGTGGTGCCCGACGCCGGCGACCCCGTGCGGCTCTCCCCGGGCGACGTGGCCCTCATGCGCGGCCCCGACCCGTACGTCGTGGCCGACGACCCCGCCACCCCGCCGCAGATCGTCATCCACCCCGGCCAGCGCTGCACGACGCTGGACGGCGAGGCGATCTACCAGTCGATGGAGCTGGGCGTGCGGACCTGGGGCAACGACCTCGACGGCGCCACCGTGCTCATCACCGGCACCTACCAGATGGACGGCGAAATCAGCAGGCGGCTGCTGGACGCGCTGCCGTCGCTGCTCGTCCAGCCCGGCGGCCCGGTCATCGGGCTGCTCGGCGCCGAGATCGTCAGGGACGACCCCGGGCAGGAGGTGGTGCTCGACCGGCTGCTCGACCTGCTGCTCATCTCCACGCTCCGGACGTGGCTGAACGACAACGACGCCCCCGCCTGGTACCGCGCGCAGAGCGACCCCGTGGTGGGCCGGGCCCTGCGCATGATGCACAACAACCCCGCTCACCCGTGGACGGTGGCCTCGCTCGCCGCCGCGGTCGGGGTCTCGCGCGCGTCGCTGGCCAGGCGCTTCACCGACCTGGTGGGGGAGCCGCCCATGGCGTTCCTCACCGACTGGCGGCTCGCGCTGGCCGCCGACCTGCTGCGCGAGCCCGACGCCACGATCGGCGCCGTCGCCCGCAAGGTGGGCTACGGCAGTTCGTTCGCGCTCAGCGCCGCCTTCAAGCGCGTACGCGGGATCAGCCCGCAGGAGCACCGGGCCGGGGCGAGCCGATGAAGCCGCTGCTGCTCGTCGACGTGGACGGGGTGCTCAACCCGTTCCGGCGGCCCGACCCCGGCTACCGGCGCTACCGGTGCGAGATCGGCGACCAGGTCTACACCGTCCACCTCAACCCCCGGCACGGCGCCCGGCTGCTGGAGCTGGCCATCGCGACGGGCGCGGAGCTGGCCTGGGCCACCACCTGGGAGCACCACGCCAACGCGTGGATCAGCCCGCGCCTCGGCCTGCCCGAGCTGCCCGTCGTGCCCATGGGGCCGGTGCTGGGCAGCGAGGCGGGAGAGATGTTCAAGACCCCGCACGTGGCCGAGTACGTGGAGCGCAGGCCGTTCGTCTGGTTCGACGACCAGGTGCGGTGGGAGGACGAGGAGTACCTCAGAAGGCACCGGGGTCTCGACGACTTCCTGCTCGTTCCCGTGAACCCGAGAGACGGCCTGACCAGCGCGCATCTGGACACGGCCCGCCGGTGGCTGACCCTGTCAGGGTTTTCTCAGGGTCCCTGAGGGGAGAGCGAACGTCTGGTTGTCCGTTGTTCTGAATAGGTGCAACCACACGGAGGAAACAGATGTACCGCTCACGAGAGCACAGGATCCTGGCCGGCGTCTGCGGCGGTCTCGCCGACAAGTGGGGCCTGCCGCCCACGCTGGTCCGCATCCTGTGGCTGATCCTGTCGCTGCTTCCCGGCCCGATGTGGGTCTTGTACGTCGCCATGTGGATCCTCGTGCCGGAGGAGCCGAAGAAGTACTGACCGGCGGGGCGTTCTATCCTCGAACCATGAAGCTCAGGCCGCTGACCCTCATCCAGGACGAGCTGGTCGACTACGACAAGGCGATGGAGCGCATGGGCGACCTGGTCGCCGAGCGCCAGCGGGACGAGCGGCCGGACTCGCTCTGGCTGCTGAGCCACCCGTCGGTCTACACCGTGGGCCGCCGCACCCCGGCGGCCCACCTGCCCGACCCGTCGCGCGGCATCCCCGTGGTCGAGACCGGCCGCGGGGGGCAGCTCACCTACCACGGTCCGGGCCAGCTCGTCGGCTACCTCGTCGTCAAGCTGGCCGAGGACGAGGGGATCGTGGACTACGTCCGCGAGGTGGAGCTCCGGCTGGTCGCGGCGCTGGGCGCGCTCGGGCTGCCCGCCGAGCGCCGCGACACCCCGCCGGGTTCGGAGTTGCTGACGGGCGTCTGGACGAAGGCCACCGGGCGCAAGGTCGTCTCGATCGGCATGCGGCAGAGCCGCGGCGTCACCAGCCACGGCTTCGCCCTCAACGTCGACGGCGACCTGGAGCCCTGGAACTGGGCGGTGGCCTGCGGCATGCCCGACGTGGACATGACCTCGCTCAAGCGTGAGCTGGGCGAGACCACCATGGACCAGGTCCGCGCGGCCGTGGCGGCCTCCTTCGAGGCCGCCTGACCGGTTTCGCGTCAGCTGATCGGGAGTTCGTCGACGGGTTCCTCGACGGTACGGCGGGGGCCGGAGAACCAGTGGCGGGCCGACAGGACCCACCACAGGGCGATGGCGAGCAGCACGCCCCCCACCGCGAGCGGCGCGTAGTTGACCGACGTCCACGTGAAGTCCGGATCGCCCGGCACGCCCGCCGGTGAGAGCGGCATGATGAAGTACACCGACACGACGGCGATCTCCACGCAGGCGATCCAGCCCAGCACCCGGTACTTCCGGCCGAGCGTCCACGGCCCCGGCCTGAACCGGTCGCCCATCTTCAGTCGCAGCCAGATCGGGATGATGAACGCCAGGAACAGCCCGATGACCGCGATCGACACCACGGCATAGAAGGCCACCGGCGTCGTCGTGCCCGGGGGCGCGTACAGGGCGGGCAGCGTGATCAGCGCGGCCACCGCGCAGCCCGCGATGATGGCGTTGACCGGCGTGCGGTTGCGGTCCACCTTGGACCACAGCCGCCAGCCCGGCACCGCGCCGTCGCGCGAGAACGCGTACGTCATGCGCGACATCGACGTCACGCAGCTCATTCCGCAGAAGAACTGGCCGATCGTGGAGATGGCGAAGACCACGGTGGCCAGCGGCGAGGAGAGCGCGGTCTCGAAGATGGCGCCGACGAAGCCGCCCTGCTTGTTGATCTCGTCCACGTTCGTCGCGGCGAACAGGAACGACAGCAGCAGGATCCAGCCGCCGATCGCCGAGTAGAAGATCGACTGCCAGAGGCCGCGGGCCGCCGTCGTGGACGCGCCCTGGGTCTCCTCCGACACGTGCGCGCAGGCGTCGAAGCCGGTGATCGTGTACTGCGTGAGCAGGAAGCCCAGCGGCAGGACGTACAGCCAGAACGTGAAGCCGTTGGTGGTGCCGTCGCCGAAGCCCGAGTTGTTGAACTGCTCGGTGAAGACGAACGACGCGGACTGGTGGTGGTCCGGCGCGAAGACCAGGATGGCGACCACGATCGCGGCACCGGCCACGTGCCACCAGACCGAGATGTTCTGCAGCAGCGAGATGAGGCGGTGACTGTAGATGTTGATCAGCGCGTGGAGCACGAGGATGACCACGAAGAGGAGGAACGCCTGGTGCAGCGTGGCCTCCCAGGCGCCTCCCGTGAGCCGGTTGAGGGTGATGCTCAGGAAGGTCGCGCAGCCGTAGTCCACGGAGGCGGTCACCGCGATGAGCCCGATGAGGTTGAGCCATCCGGTGAACCAGCCGTGGACCGGCTTGCCCATCGTGGCGGCCCACCAGTAGATCCCGCCCGCGGTCGGATAGGCCGAGACCAACTCCGACAGGCAGAACCCGATGATGAGGATGAACACGGAGATCAGCGGCCAGCCCCACGAGATGGCGATGGGGCCGCCGTTGTTCCAGGCCTGTCCGAAGGTCGTGAAGCAGCCGGCGAGGATCGAGATGATGGAGAAGGAGATCGCGAAGTTGGAGAAACCGCTCCAGGTCCTGGCCAGCTCCTGCTTGTAGCCGAGCTCGGCCAGCCGCCTGGAATCCTCTTCAGTGGTCATGAAGTCTCCCTGTATGCGGGGGGAGTCACTGATTGGTATAGCTGTAGACCATTTCGGAGGTTAGGGCAAGGCGTTACAGATGATTTTCGGAGGGGTCAGGCGGGGAGCAGGGTCCTCAGGGCCAGGGCGGCCACCTCGCGCAGCTCCTCGCGCGTGTGTCCGCTCGCCGCCTGCACCGCGATGCCGTCGGTGACGGTGTGGACCAGCCGGGCGAGCACCGCGGGGTCGAAGCCCGGCGGCAGGTCGGGCGCCTCCTCGAAGCGCCGCCGCAGCGCCGCCTCCCCGGCCATCCGGCAGGCGATCGCCGCCTCGCGTGCCGGGGCGGAGTCGGGGCCGCAGGCATGGACGCTGTTGACGCTCAGGCAACCATGTGGCGTGCCCGTGCCGGCGGTCAGCTCGATCGCGCCCTCGACCAGGCGCTCGACCACCTCACGGACGGTCGGCGCGGCCAGGGCCTCGTCGGCGAAGGCCCCCGGGCCGCTGATGTAGCGGTCGAGCGCCTTGACGAACAGCTCCTCCTTGTTGCCGAACGCCGCGTACAGGCTGGGCCGGTTGATGCCCATGGCCCCGGTCAGGTCCGACAGCGACGTCCCCTCGTAGCCCTGCCGCCAGAACACCTCCAGGGCTCGGTCGAGCGCGACGTCGGGGTCGAAGGCGCGCGGCCTGCCCCCCGGCATGCGGTCCTCCTCGCAAGTTTTTTACCTGTCGGTACGTTACCCCCTTGCGGTCGCATCCGCCATCGCCTAGTTTCATACCGGACGATACAGAACTGAGCGGGAGGCCGGACATGATCAGAGTCGGAGTCGTCGGAGCGAGCGGCTGGGCGGCCGTGTCCCACCTGCCCGCCCTGGCCGGACTGGACGGGTACGAGGTGACGGCCGTCGCGACCACGAACGCCACCAGCGCCGGGAAGGCCGCCGCCCAGTACGGCGCGCGACTGGCGTTCGACGACGCCGGCGCGCTGGCGGCCCACCCGGACGTGGATCTGGTCGTGGTGTCCGTCAAGGCCCCCGGGCACGCCGCGGTGATCAGGGCCGCGCTGGAGGCGGGCAAGCACGTGGTGTCGGAGTGGCCGCTGACCGTGGACCCGGCCGAGGCGGACGAGCTGGCCAGGACCGCGGCGGAGGCCGGGGTGGTCCACGCCGTCAACCTGCAGGGACGTCACTCCCCGGACGCGCTCTTCGTGCGCGACCTGGTCGCGGCGGGCCGGATCGGCCGGCTGGAGTCGGCGGTCCTGGTGGCCGCGGGCGACCCGCTGGGCGGGGCCGTCATCCCGGAGGGCATGGAGTGGAGCACCGACCCCGCCGGCGGCACCACCGTCCTCACGATCATGGCCGGTCACTTCCTCGCGACGCTGGAGCGGATGACCGGCCCGCTGGTGGAGGTGTCGGCACGGCTGCCCCGCCGTTACGACGAGGTCGCCGTGGGCGACACCGGCCGGACGGTGGCCAACCGGGTGCCGAGCCAGGTGCTGATCCACGGCACGCTGGCCGGCGGCGCGACCGCCTCGGTCACCGTCCACGGGGGAAGCGGGAGCCCCGACGGGTTCCTCGTCAAGCTCGTCGGCTCCGAGGGCACGCTGACCGCCGCCCCCACCCGGCCGGGCGTGCACCTGCACTGGACCGACTGGGACATCCGCGTGGCCGGCGAGCGCGTCGAGGTGCCCGCCTCCTACCGGACCGTCCCGTTCGACCCGGCCGGCGGCCCCGTCGCCAACATCGCCGCGCTCTACCAGGACCTCGCGCGGGCCATCCGTGAGGGCCGGGCGGCCGAATCCGATTTCCACACCGCCGCGCGCCTGCACCGGCTGCTCGGGGCCGTCGAGCGCGCCGCCCTCAGCGGCGGCGCCGAGGAGGTCTCGTGAACGTTCTCGTCATCGGCGCCACCGGCTACATCGGCTCCGCCGTGGCCGCCGCCCTCACCCGTGCCGGCCACGACGTCGCCGCGCTGCGCCGCCCCGGCGGCTCCGCGCCGGCGGAAGGGCTCGGGACGGTGGCCGGAGACCTGACGGACCCGGCCTCGCTCACGCTCGCCGCCAAGGGGTTCGACCGGGTGGTTCACGCCGGGCCGCCGCTGGGCGAGCGGGCCGACCTGGCCGCCGTGGACGCCCTGCTGGCGGCCGGTTCCCCCCTCCTCCACACGACCGGCGCCGCCGTGCTGGGCGGCGGCGCCGTGGACGAGGAGAGCGCGCCCGACCCGCACCCGCTGGTCTCGTGGCGCGCCGAGGCCGAGCGGCGCGTCCTCGCCGCGGGCGGCCAGGTGGTCCGGCCCGGCCTGGTCTACGGCGACGGCGGCGGGCTCGTGCCCGGCCTGCTGGCCGCCAAGGCGGCCGAGCGGGGCGCCGGGGTGTACATCGGCGAGCCGGGCGTCCGCTGGCCGGTCGTCCACGTCCGGGACCTCGCCGAGCTGTACGTCGCCGTGCTCGCCCGGGGCGTGCCCGGCGCGGTGTGGCACGGCGTGAGCGAGACGGTGCGCCTGGACGCGATCGCCGCGGCCCTGGGCGGCGGGCGGGCCGTGTCCTGGCCGCTCGACGAGGCGCGGGCCGAGCTGGGGCCGCTCGCCGACCTGTTCACCCGCGATCAGGACGTGTCGTCCGGCAGGACGCGGCGGGCGCTCGGCTGGAGCCCCGCCCACACGTCCATGATCGAGGAGCTCAGGCGCTGAACGCGTCCACCGCCGCCTGGTTGAACGCCTTGAGGTCGTCCGGCTTGCGGCTGGTGACCAGCACGCTGCCGTTGTGGGTGTCCACCACGACCTCCCTGTCCACCCAGGTGGCTCCCGCGTTGCGCAGATCCGTCCGGAGGCTCGGCCAGGAGGTCACGGTGCGTTCGCGGACCACGTCGGCCTCCACCAGCGTCCAGGGCGCGTGGCAGATCGCGGCCACCGGCTTGCCCTCGTCGAAGAAGCCGCGGACGAACCGTACGGCCCGCTCGTCCATCCGCAGGAAGTCGGGGTTGGCCACGCCGCCCGGCAGCACCAGGCCGTCGAAGTCCGACGCGGAGACCTCGTCCACCGTGGCGTCCACCGCGTAGGTGCCCGCCTTGTCGAGGTGGTTGAACGCCTGGATCCGGCCGGAGTCGGTGGAGACCAGCTTCGGGGTGCCGCCGGCCTGCTTGACCGCCTTCCACGGCTCGGTCAGCTCCGCCTCCTCGACACCCTCAGGGGCGACGAGGAACGCGATCGTCTTGCCGTCCATCATCAGTGTCCCTTCCTCGGAGTGGGTGTCCCCACCCCCTTTCCGGGCGATCTGGATGTATGCGCCCGAGCGCGTACGCGTGGACGGCCCACGCGGCGGCGGCCCCCACGGCGTACCAGAACAGGTCGGGCGGGTTGAACGTGCTGCCCAGCACCGGCCGCAGGACCGGCGGGATGTCGGCGAGCTGGGCGAACTCGATCACCCAGCTCAGCCCGGCCGCCACGAGCGCCGCCGTGACGGGCCGGACGCGCGGGGCGACGAGCACGACGAGCGCGTAGATCAGGACCGTGTACAGCGCGTCACCCGCGTACTTGGCGAAGGCGCCGCCGGTCAGCGCCCGCACTCCCAGCCCCGCGGCGACGGTCAGGACGGCGGCCAGGAGGACGAACAGACGGGGCATCGGGCCACGATATTCGGGTTGACCCGGCTCGGTAGCATCGGACCACATGAGCGCGACCATGGTGGTGAAGGACCTCGCGGCCGGACACGGGGACCGGGTGCTGTTCTCGGGCCTCGACGTCGTCGTGGGCCCCGGCGACGTCATCGGGCTGGTGGGGGCCAACGGCGCGGGCAAGTCCACCCTGCTGCGCATGCTGGCCGGCCTCGACACCCCCGAGGAGGGCGGCGTACGCCTCAGCCCCGCCACCGCGACCGTGGGCCACCTCCCGCAGGAGCCCGAGCGCAGGGCCGGCGAGACGGTCGGCGCGTTCCTCGCCCGGCGCACCGGCGTGTCGGCGGCGCAGCGCGACCTCGACGCGGCCACACAGGCCCTGGTCGAGCAGGCCCCCGGAGCCGACGACGCCTACAGCGAGGCCCTGGAGCGCTGGCTCGCGCTCGGCGGCGCCGACCTGGAGGAGCGGGCCGAGGAGGTGGCCGCCGACCTGGGGCTCGCCGTGGACCTGGGACAGCCGATGACCTCGCTGTCCGGCGGCCAGGCGGCCCGTGCCGGGCTCGCGTCGCTGCTGCTCAGCCGGTACGACGTGTTCCTGCTGGACGAGCCGACCAACGACCTCGACCTCGACGGGCTGGACCGGCTGGAGCGGTTCGTCACGGGCCTGCGGGCCGGGACGGTGCTGGTGAGCCACGACCGCGAGTTCCTGGCCAGGACCGTCACCAAGGTCCTGGAGCTGGACCTCGCCCAGCAGCGGATCCGGCTGTACGGAGGCGGCTACCAGGCGTACCTGGAGGAGCGTGAGGTCGCCCGCAGGCAGGCCCGCGAGGACTACGAGGAGTACGCCGACACGCGCGCCCAGTTGGAGGCCCGCGCCCGCACCCAGCGCGCCTGGATGGAGAAGGGCGTGAAGAACGCCCGCCGCAAGGCCACCGACGGCGACAAGATCGGCCGCAACATGCGGGTGGAGTCGACGGAGAAGCAGGCCGCCAAGGCCCGCCAGACCGAGCGGCTGATCGAGCGCCTGGACGTCGTGGAGGAGCCGCGCAAGGAGTGGGAGCTGCGCATGGAGATCGCCGCCGCGCCCCGGTCGGGGGCGGTCGTGGCGACGCTGCGTGGCGCGGTGGCGCGGCGGGGCGCGTTCACGCTCGGGCCGGTGGATCTCGAAGTGGGCTGGGCCGAGCGTATCGCGATAACCGGCGCCAACGGGTCGGGCAAGACGACGCTGCTCGGCACCCTGCTCGGCCGGATCCCGCCGGACGAGGGCCACGCCGCGCTCGGCCCGGGCGTGGTGGTCGGCGAGGTGGACCAGGCCAGGGGGCTGTTCGAGGGGGAGGAGCCGCTGCTCGACGCGTTCTCCCGGCACGTGCCCGGCGTGGCGCCCGCCGACGTGCGGACGCTGCTGGCCAAGTTCGGGCTGCGGGCGGCGCACGTGCTGCGTCCGGCCTCGACGCTGTCGCCGGGCGAGCGCACCCGGGCCGCGCTGGCGCTGCTCCAGGCCAGGGGCGTCAACCTGCTGGTGCTGGACGAGCCGACCAACCACCTCGACCTGCCGGCGATCGAACAGCTCGAATCGGCGCTCGCCACCTACCCCGGCACGCTGCTGCTCGTCACGCACGACCGCCGGATGCTGGACGCCGTCCACGTGGATCGCCGGCTGCGGGTGGACGGGGGCAAGGTCATCCAGACCGACTGAAAATTTACACCGGATCAGGAAACGAAGATGAAACAATTTTCCGTCACTCGTTGACACCGGCTGTTCGTATGGTGTGCCTTTCTCTACACGGGAATCCCCGCCTGAAGGTGAGGCACATATGAGGAAGTGGATCGCGCGCCTGGCTGTGCTGGGCGTCGCGCTGTTAATGGCAGGTCAGGGCCAGGTGGCCCACGCCGAGGATCCCGCGGCGGGGAAGAAGGTACTCCGTGTCGGGGCCACCCAGGCCGTGGACTCGATGAACCCCTTCCTGGCGGTCCGTCTCGTCTCCACCTCGATCCACCGGTGGATGTACGGCTACCTGACGGTCCCCGACTCCAAGACCCTCCAGCCCAGCCCGGATCTCGCCGAGTCCTGGACCTCCTCCGAGGACGGTCTGACCTGGACGTTCAAGATCCGGCAGGCCAAGTGGTCCGACGGCCAGCCGATCACGGCCGACGACGCCGCCTGGACGCTCAACAAGATCATGACCGACGACGCCGCGAAGACCGCCAACGGCCCGGCCGTCGAGAACTACGAGAGCGTCACGGCCAACGGCCAGGACCTCGTCATCAAGCTGAAGGCGCCCCAGGCCTCCATCCTGGAGAACCCGATCCCGATCATGCCCAAGCACGTCTGGGAGAAGGTGACCGACCTCGCCAACTACGAGGCCGACACCTACCCGACGGTCTCCAGCGGGCCCTACGTCGCGGTCGAGCACAAGAAGGACCAGTACGTCAAGCTGAAGGCCAACCCCGACTACTGGCGGGGCAAGCCGAAGATCGACGAGCTGCAGGTCATCTTCTACGACAACCCGCAGGCCGCCATCGCCGGCCTGAAGAAGGGTGACATCGACCTCATCGGCCGCCTCGCGCCGCCGGAGTTCCAGGCCATCCAGAACGACCCGAACATCGTGGCGTGGAACAACCAGGGCCGTCGCGCCGCGTACCTCGAGATCAACCACGGCGCCACGACGACCGACAACAAGCCGGTCGGCGACGGCCACCCCGCGCTCAAGGACGTGAAGGTCCGCCAGGCGCTGCACTACGCGATCGACAAGCAGAAGCTCGTGGACGAGGTGCAGAGCGGCCTGGCCAAGCCCGCCGACGGCTCGATCGTGCCGCCCATGTACAAGGACTTCTTCTGGGAGGCCAGCGGCGACACCAAGGTCACCTACGACCCGGCCAAGGCCAACAAGATCCTCGACGACGCGGGCTACAAGAAGGGCGCCGACGGCGTCCGCACCATGCCCGACGGCAAGAAGAAGCTGGAGCTGCGCTTCACGATCCACGCCGACACCCCGATCGAGGACAAGCTCGGCGAGTACCTGACCGGCTTCTTCAAGGAGATCGGCGTCACGCTGACCACCGTGAAGCTCGACTCCAGCAAGTTCTCCGAGGAGACCGGCGTCACCGGCAACTTCGACATCGCGATCAGCGGCTGGTCCGTGAACCCCGACCCGGAGGAGGTCCTGGCCACGCACCTGTGCAGCCGGCGGCCCACCCCGGCGGGTGAGGGCGGCGGCACCGAGTCGTTCTACTGCGACCCGACCTTCGAGAAGCTCTACAAGGAGCAGCTCAAGGAGCTCGACCGCGCCAAGCGGGCCGACCTGATCAAGCAGATGCAGGAGCGCCTCTACACCGACGCCCCGATCATCGCGCTCTACTACACGAACGACCTCGAGGGCTACCGCAAGGACCGCATCACCAGCATCACCTCGATCCCCGAGGAGAACGGCCTGCTCTACGGCGGCAGCGGCTACTGGCCGTTCTACACCGTGGACACGGTCGCGGCCCCGGCCGGCGGCTCGGCCTCCGGCGGAGGCTCCAACACCGGTCTCATCCTCGGCGTGGTCGGCGGCGTGGTCGTCCTCGGACTGGTCGCGTTCCTCGTGACCAGGCGGCGCAAGGGCGTCGCGGACGAGCGCGAATGACCGCACCGCTCGAAGCAGCCGAGCCCGCCGCCCCCCGCCAGGCGGCGGCGGGGCCCCGGGGCGAAACCCCCCCCC
>NZ_JBFAIA010000195.1:0-15151 GCF_040654455.1 Nonomuraea sp. NPDC050691 | reverse complement strand
GTGGGGCGTCGGCATCGACGCCAGCACCACCACGGCCGCCCTCAAGGCCGTCATCTCGGCCGTCAACCGCGCCTCCCGCTGACCCGGCGGGTTCACGACCACCCGGGCGCCGGCACGACCTGCCGGGCCCCGGGTCACTCGACCGCGCTCCCCGCGACCCCGGGGGATGCGCGGTCGAGTCGTGTCCGGGGGCACGCGGAGGGGTGATCACCCGGACCGGGTGAGCCCCATCATCGCGCCCAGCACCTTCACCGAGTGGTCGAACACCAGCCGGTTGTCCTGGAAGGCGCCCTGGAACTGACCGAACACCTCGAAGCTCACCCACCCGTACAGGGACGTCCACGCCGACAGGGCGCGGAGCAGCACGTCACCGGGCACGCCGGGCATGAGGTCGGCCAGGCTCGCCTCCGCCTCGCCCGCCAGAGCCGGGCCGGCCTCGGGGAGGGCGGCGGCCGGCCCGAGCGCCCCGGCCCGCTGGGCGGCGGCGAGGATCCCGCCGAACACCACCAGGTCGCGCACCCTCGGCCCGATCGTGTCCTGCGGCGCCTGGTAGCCCGGGACCGGCGAGCCGTACAGCAGCGCGTACTCGTGGGGGTGCGCGAGCGCCCAGTCGCGTACGGCGTGGCACACGGCCGTCCACCGGCCCGGGAAGTCGCCCTCGGGGGTGGCGGCGTCGGCGCGCTCCACGGCCTCGCCGAGCGCGTTGTAGCCGTCGATGATCAACGTGGTGAGCAGGTCGTCGCGGCTCGGGAAGTAGCGGTAGATCGCCGAGGACACCATCCCCATCTCGCGCGCCACGGCGCGCAGGGACAGGCCGCCGGCTCCCTCGGTGGCGAGCTGTCTGCGGGCGATCTCTATGATCTCCCTGGTCAGCTCGGCACGGACGCGTTCTCTGGCGGTTCGGCTGGCTGTCATGCCCAGCACGTTACCAGAGCGCCGCCAGAAAACGAGAGCACCGCTCTTGACGAGCGCTGCTCGCGTGAGAGAGCATTGCTCTCATAAGCGAACGGTTCATCACCGGAGGTCGAAATGCTCGCCACCCTCAAGGGCGCCAACGCGGTGCTGATGTTCATCCTGGAGCTGGGCGTGCTCGCCTCCGTGGCCTACTGGGGCTTCACAGTGAGCCCGAACTGGGTGGTCAAGCTGCTCGCCGGTCTCGGCGGCCCGGCCCTGTTCATCGCGGTGTGGGCGCTGTTCGGCGCGGGCGGCGGCGCCAACGCCGTGGTGCCGCTCACCGGGATCGCCCGGGCGGCCCTGGAGATCGTCTGGTTCGGCGGCGGTGCCCTCGCGCTCTACGCGGCCGGCCTGGCCACCCCAGCCGTCGTCTTCGCCACCGTCTTCGTCGTCAACGCGGTCCTCCGCATCATCTGGAAGCAGGTCTGACCATGGGCAAGCACGTCGTCGTGGGCTCCGGACAGGTCGGCGGCCATGTGGCCGCGAGGCTCCTCGCGCAGGGCCACGACGTCACCGTCGTCACCCGCTCCGGCACCGGCCCCGACGGGGCGACCAAGGTCGCGGCCGACGTCGCCGACCAGGACCGGCTCATCGAGGTGACCAAGGGCGCCGACGTCCTCTACAACTGCGTCAACCCGCGCTACCACCGCTGGCTCACCGACTGGCCGCCGATGGCCGCCTCCTTCCTGGCCGCCGCCGAGGCCACCGGCGCCGTGTACGTCATGCTCGGCAACCTCTACGCGTACGGCCCCGTCACCGGTCCCATGACCGAGGACCTGCCGCTCGCCTCCACCAGCCCCAAGGCCCAGGTGCGCGCCCGGATGTGGGCCGACGCCCTGGCCGCGCACGAGGCGGGCCGCGTCCGGGTGACCGAGGTGCGCGGCTCCGACTACTTCGGGCCCGGCGCCACCGACCAGTCCTACCTGGGCGACCGGTTCCTCGTCCCGCTGCGCGCGGGCAAGACCATCCAGCTGGTCTGGCCCGCCGACGTCACGCACAGCTGGACGTACCTGCCGGACGTCGCCGACGCGCTGATCGTGGCGGGCGCCGACGAGCGGGCGTGGGGGCGGCCGTGGCACGTGCCCACCGCCGAGCCGCTCACGTTCCGGCAGATCGGCGAGCGGATGGCGGCCATCCTCGGCCGTCCGGCGCCGAAGATGAGCACGCTGCCGTGGCCGGCCGTGCGCGCGGCCGGGCTGTTCTCGCCCATGGCCGGGGAGATGCGGCACATCCGCTACCAGTTCGTCGCCCCGTTCGTGCTCGACTCCTCGGCGTTCCAGACCACGTTCGGCGTGCGCCCCACGCCCGTGGACGAGGCGCTGCGGGCTACGCTCGGCTGATGAAGACAGCCGTGATCGGCCTGGGCGACATCGCCGAGAAGGCGTACCTGCCCGTGCTCGCCGCCCAGCCCGGACTCGACCTCCACCTCTGCACCCGCGACCGGCAGACCCTGGACCGGCTCGGCGACACCTACCGCGTCGCGGGCAGGTTCACCTCCGTCGGCGAGGTGATCGAGGCGGGCGTCGAGGCAGCGTTCGTCCACGCCGCCACGACCGCGCACCGCGAGCTGGTCGAACCGCTGCTCAAGGCCGGGGTCCACGTCTTCGTGGACAAGCCGCTCGCCGACAACCTGCCCGACTGCGAGCACCTCGTACGGCTGGCGCACGCCGAGCGCCGCTCGCTCATGGTCGGCTTCAACCGCAGGTACGCCCCCGGCTACGTGGGCCTCTCGGCGCTGCCCCGGCACCTGATCCTCATGCAGAAGAACCGCGCCGGCCAGCCGGACGAGCCCCGCCGGACGGTGTTCGACGACTTCGTCCACGTGGTCGACACGCTGCGCTTCCTCGTCCCCGGCGAGGTGACCGGCACCGCGATCCGCACCCGCGTCGCCGGCGGCCTGGCCGAGCACCTCGTGCTGGAGCTGACCGGCGACGGGTTCACCGCGATCGGCTCCATGTGCCGGGTCAGCGGCGCCGCCGAGGAGAGCTGCGAGGTCATGGGCGGCGGCCTCAAGCGGCGGGTGGTCAACCTCGGCGACGTGATCGACTACGCGGCCGGCGAGACGCTGGTGCGGCGGCCCGACTGGGTGCCGGTCGCCCGGCAGCGCGGCATCGAGCAGGCGTGCCTGGAGTTCCTCGACCCCGTGCGGGCCGGGCGCCTGCTCACGGCCGACGACGCGCTCATCACCCACGCGATGTGCGAGGACATCGTGCGGCACGCCGTGGAACACGGCACGCCCTGACCCATGACCGGCCCCGCAACAGGGGGCCGGCCGGGCGGCCACCGCTCGGTCATCCACCGGTCCGACTCGTTCAGCATCCGCCGGAACGCCTGGCCGCCGAGCCGCGTCAGCACGGTGAAGCCGCGCGGGTCGTGCAGAGGACTGGAGGACGAGACGACGCCCGCCACCGCCCCGTCGCGGAGGACGGGGCCGCCGCTGCCGCCGTCGGGGGCGTGGCAGTTGCGCGTCACCAGCACCCCGGGCCCCCCGGCCGCGCCCTCGGAAGCGTCGCCCAGGCAGTGGTACAGGTCCGTGCCCGGGTACCTCTTGCCCGCCGGATAGCCGAGCAGTTCCAGCCCGCGCATAGAGGTGCCGTACCGTGTGCGCAGCGTCCGCAGCCCGGGCCCGGTCACGTCCTCCAGCGCCGGCCCACGGCCGCCGACCCCGACCAGGCCGACGTCGTACGGGAGCTGATCCTCGCTGCCCGGCCCGGTGCGCCACCGCTCGGGCACCCACGTCCGCACGGCCCGCCACACCCCGAGCGGCGGCCGGCCGCCCTGGAAGCCCGGCAGGAACGACACCTCCCGCAGCCTCCTGCCCCGGTCGTACAGGCAGTGGGCGGCCGTGAGCACCAGGTTCCGGCTGCGTGACCTGATCACCGCGCCTCCGCACAGCACCGTGCGGCCCGTGACCGGGTCGCGGGCCAGCACCAGCCCCGCCAGCCGCTGTTCCCCGGTGTAGGGCGGGGCGACGGGCGCGTACCCCAGCCGGTCGCCGCCCGGCGTCAGGACCTGGCGCTGCGGCACGGACCGCTGCGCCAGGACCTGCGTGCCGGGCACGAGGGGCGGGCGCGAGCCGGGCACGAGGGGCGGATGGAGGAGGGCGAGGGGCAAGGTGAGGGACAGCACCGACCTGAGCACGTCCCCCACCTTAGGTCCCCGATGATCAATGCCCTGACCTGCGACACCTCGTGATCGACGAGGTTTACCCAACCTAGGTGCGGTCCCGGGCGGTCTCGCTCAGGGGTACAGGCCGCGCACCCGGTGCGCCTCGGCGACCCGGTCCACGCCGATGACGTGCGCCGCCTGCCGCAGGGTCAGCCCCCGCTCGCCGGCCAGCGAGCACACCTCGCCGTACGCGCTCTCCATGAGGTCGCGCAGCTTCAGCTCGACCTCACCGGCGCTCCACGAGTACGCCTGCATGTTCTGCACCCACTCCAGGTACGACACGATCACCCCGCCCGCGTTGGCCAGGATGTCCGGGACGACCGTCGTGCCGGCGTCGGCGAGGATCTCGTCGGCCTCGGGCGTGGTGGGCCCGTTGGCGCCCTCCACGACGAGGCGGGCACGGACGCGGGGCGCGTTGGCGGCGGTGAGGACGTTCTCCAGCGCGGCCGGCACCAGCACGTCGACGTCCAGTTCCAGCAGGTCGTCGTGGGCCATGGCGTCGGCGTACGGGTAGCCGAGCACGCCGCCCGACTCGTCGGCGTGGGCCCGCAGCGCGGCCACGTCGAGCCCGCCCGGCGCGTGGACGGCGCCCGTGGCGTCGGAGACCGCGACGACCACGCAGCCCGCGTCGGCGAGGTACTGCGCGGCGAGCGCGCCCACCTTGCCGAAGCCCTGCACGGCGACCGTCACGCCCTCGGGCGAGCGGCCGAGCGCGGCGAGGGCCGCGATCTGCACGCCGCGCGAGGTGGCGCCGGCCCGGCCGAGCGAGCCGCCCAGCGTCATCGGCTTGCCGGTGACCACCCCGGGCACCGAGTAGCCGGTGTTGACGCTGTAGGTGTCCATGATCCAGGCCATGGTCTGCTCGTCGGTGCCGACGTCGGGGGCCGGGATGTCCTTCTCGGGGCCGATGAGCGGCAGGATCTCGTTGACGTAGCGGCGGGTCAGCCGCTCCAGCTCGCGCGTGGTGAGGGCCCTCGGGTCCACGGCCACGCCGCCCTTGGCGCCGCCGTACGGGATGCCCACGAGGGCGCACTTCCAGGTCATCCACATCGCGAGGGCGGTGACCTCGTGGATGTCGGTGGCCGGGTGGAAGCGGATGCCGCCCTTGGCGGGGCCGCGCGAGATGTTGTGCTGCACGCGGAAGCCCTGGACGACGTCCATCTGGCCGTTCTCACGCCGCAGCGGGACCGAGACGGTCAGGGAGCGGCGGGGGGTGGCGAGCATCGTGCGCAGCCCGTCGTCGAGGCCGAGGTGCTCGGCCGCGTGGTGGAGCTGCCGGAGAGCGGAGTCGAGGGCCTGCAGGCCCGGGGTGGTGAGGTCGGACGGGACCGGAACCGGTTTCGCGAGCGCCGGCGTCATTGACGGCACCATGACGGTCATGGAAGGAGTGCCTCCTGGTGTGTACCCCCATGGAGAAGGCAGGCGCCATTGCCTGCCTCTTTGGGAGTAGGTGTCGCGATGATCCTATAGCGGCCCGTTTCGACGCGACTGGGTTTTTTGCTAGTCGTGGTGAAACGGTGCTGCATTCATCGATCCAACCCCTAGCTGGTGGCGCCGCCTAGGTGCCACTCTGGCAGCCTTGGGTACGGGAGTGTGCCTTGTTGTCGAATCGGGGGGTTGTGATGCCCGCACTGGTGCTCGGGCCGATGCTGCGTTACGTGGACGCGTCCAGCGCCTCGATCTGGGTGGAGACCGACGCGCCGTGCGCGGTCTCCGTGGTCGCGGACGGACGGGCTCACGACTCGCGCACGTTCACGGTGCACGGCCACCACTACGCGATCGTCGACCTGACCGGCTTACTGGCGGACGTCGACGGGTACGCGGTCGAGCTGGACGGCGAGCGGGTGTGGCCGGAGGAGGGCCGGCCGCCGAGCCGCATCCGGCTTCTGCCGCCCGAGGGGCCGCGCCGGATGACGTTCGGCTCCTGCCGGACGAGCGTGCCCCACGACCCCGCTCATGTCCTGACGCATGGCGAGGACGTGCTGCGCGCCTACGGCGGCCACCTCATGGAGGCGGGCGACGACGAGTGGCCCGACCTGTTGCTGCTGCTCGGCGACCAGGTCTACGCCGACAGCCCGTCGCCCGAGATGCTGGAGTACATCCACGCCCGCCGGGACGACGAGCCGCGCAACGAGATCGCCGACTACGAGGAGTACGCCGAGCTCTACCGTCAGGCGTGGAGCGACCCGGAGATCCGCTGGCTCCTCTCGACCGTGCCCACAGCGATGATCTTCGACGACCACGACCTGCGCGACGACTGGAACACCTCACACACCTGGCGCGAGCAGATGGCCGCGACGAGCTGGTGGCGGCGCCGGGTGATCTCCGGACTCGGGGCGTACTGGATCTACCAGCACCTCGGCAACCTGTCGCCGGCCGAGCGGGAGGCCGACCCGCTGCTGCGCAGCCTGCGCGCGGGCACGGGCGACGGCGGCGGCGCGCTCGACGACTTCGCCGAGAAGGCCGACGCCGACCCCTCCTGCACCCGCTGGAGCTACGCGCGGGACCTCGGCCACACCCGCCTCATCATGATCGACACCAGGTGTGCCCGGCAGCTCACCCCCGGCGACCGCCGGATGCTCGACCCGGGGGAGTGGCAGTGGCTGGTCGACGAGGTCAGCAAGCCGGCCGGGCGGCTGGTCATCGGCTCGTCGATCCCGTTCCTGCTGCCCGAGGGGGTCCACTCGGTGCAGAACTGGAACGAGGCCCTGTGCGACGGCAAGTGGGGCCGCGTGGTGGCGCGGCTGTCGGAGAAGTTCCGGCAGGCCGTGGATCTGGAGCACTGGGCCGCCTTCCGCCGCTCGTTCGACGACCTGGCGCGGCTGCTGGTGGACGTGGGCAAGCCGACGCTGATCCTGTCGGGCGACGTCCACTACTCCTACGTGGCCAAGGCGGACGCCGGCCACATCCACCAGGTCGTCTGCTCGCCGATCCGCAACCCGCTCAGCCCGCTGCTGCGCTGGGCCAACGTGATCACCCAGTTCGGGGTCGCGACCCTGGTCGGCGGCTGGCTCGCGCGCTCGGCCCGCATCCCGAGGCCGCCGTTCCGGTGGCGGGTGAGCGAGGGGCCGTGGTTCCAGAACGCCCTGGCCACCCTCACCTTCCCCGACCGGGCCACCTGGTACCAATCCTCCGGTAACACCGTCAAGGAGATTGCTTCTGTACAGATAACATGAAAATCGTTATCGTTTGCCGCTGTGAGCAATGACCAGTATTCCGTCGCCGTGCCCTTCTACGACCTGTGGCATGAGGACGGGCACGTGCCCGAGATTCGCGAACTGCTCCCGCCGCTGCTCAAGGGCGTCCGGCGGAGCGTGCTGGAGATCGGCGCGGGCACCGGCCTGATCACCCGGGTCATCGCCCGGGAGACCCCCGCGGAGGTCTTCGCGGTCGAGCCGGCGCTCGCCATGCGCTCCGTCCTGCTCTCCCGCCTGTCCGAGGACCCGGCCCTGCTGGAGCGCGTGACCGTCCTGCCGTGCGGGGCGCACGACGTGAACCTCGACGAGCCCGCCGAGGCCGTCGTCATGATCTCGGTCCTGTACGGCTTCGGCCCGGCGGAGCGCGAACGGCTCTGGCCCGTGCTGGCCCGCCAGCTCGAACCCGGCGGGCTGCTGCTGTTCAACCACCGCGAGCGGGCCCTGCCCGAGCCCGGGGAGATGGAGCTCATGGGCTCCTACCGGGTGGGCCGGCACACCTACCAGGTGCGGGGTCAGGTGCTGGAGGTCTCCGGCGAGACCTCGCGCTACCGCCACCTCTACCAGATCACCCACAACGGGGACCTGATCAGCGAGGACGAGGTGCTGGGCGAGACCCACCGCCCCTCCACGGCCCGGCTGCGGGCCGAGCTGGAGGCGGCCGGATTCGTCCCGGACGACGCCCCCGACGGCATGCAGGCCTGGCGCCGGGCGGGATAGCGCGGCTTCGCGGCTTCGCGGCTTCGCGGCTTCGCGGCGAAAGGCGGGGCTCCTGGCGGACGTGCGGCCCCGCCACAGGCGAGGGTTCGCGGCGGGGCCGCACGTGCGGTCCGGTGCGGGCGCCGTACGGCGGCGCGGGCCGTACGGCGCCCGTCAGCTCAGCGGAACGAGGCGATCGCGTCGGCGAGCTGGTCGACCGCCCAGAGGAGGTCCTCCTCCGAGATCACGATCGGCGGCGCGAGCCGGATCGTGGAGCCGTGCGTGTCCTTGGCCAGCACGCCCCGCGCCATGAGCGCCTCCGACACCTGGCGGCCGGTAGCCAGCGACGGGTCGATGTCGACGCCCGCCCACAGGCCGCGCCCGCGCACCGTCACCACGCCCTCGCCGATGAGCTCGCTCAGCCGCGTGTGCAGCACCTCGCCGAGCCGGGCGGCGCGCTCCTGGAACTCGCCGGTGCGCAGGATCTCGATCACGGCGTTGCCCACGGCGCAGGCCAGCGGGTTGCCGCCGAAGGTGGACCCGTGCTGCCCCGGCTTGATCACGCCGAGCACGTCCTCGTCCGCGGCGATCGCCGACACCGGGACCACGCCCCCGCCCAGCGCCTTGCCCAGCACGTACATGTCCGGCACGACGCCCTCGTGGTCGCAGGCGAAGGTCCGGCCGGTGCGCCCGAGACCCGACTGGATCTCGTCGGCGATCATGAGGATGTTCTCGGCCGTGCACAACTCGCGCAGCTGCGTCAGGTAGCCGTCCGGCGGCACCAGCACCCCGGCCTCGCCCTGGATCGGCTCGACCAGCACCGCGACCGTGTTGGCGTCGATCGCCTCGCGCACCGCCTCGACCGAGCCGTACTTGACGATCTTGAAGCCCGGCGTGTACGGCCCGAAGCCGTCACGCGCGTCAGGATCGGTGGAGAAGCTGACGATCGTGGTGGTGCGTCCGTGGAAGTTGTCCTCCATCACGATGATGGTGGCCTGCTCCGGCTCGACGCCCTTGACCTCGTAGCCCCACTTGCGGGCCACCTTGATCGCGGTCTCGACGGCCTCGGCGCCGGTGTTCATCGGCAGGATCATGTCCTTGCCGGTGAGGTCGCCGAGCCCCGCGCTGAACTCGGCGAACTGGTCGTGGTAGAAAGCGCGGCTGGTCAGCGTGAGGCGGGCGAGCTGCCGCTGCGCCGCCTCGACGATCTTCTCGTTGCCGTGGCCGAAGTTGAGCGACGAGTAGCCGGACAGGCAGTCGAGGAACCGCCTGCCGTCGACGTCGGTCACCCATGCCCCCTGCGCCTCGCGGATCACCACGGGCAGCGGGTGGTAGTTGTGCGCGCTCCGGCGCTCGATCACGCCGATCAGCTCTGAGCTGGTCGTCATCCTAGTTCTCCCCCCTGATCTCCAGTGTGCAGCACTTCGGGCCGCCTCCCGCCTTCCGCAGCTCGGACAGGTCGACGGGGATCGGCTCGTAGCCCCGCCGCTTCAGCTCCAGCTGCAGGTCCCCGGCCTCGTAGTTGATCACGACGTGGGTGCCGTCGCTGACCGCGTTGAGCCCGAGCACCTCCGCGTCGGCCGCGCTCGCGAGCACCGCGTCCGGGAACATCCGGGCCAGGACCCGCCGGCTGCCCTCGGAGAAGGCGTCGGGGTAGTAGCAGACGTTGTGGCCGTCGAGCGGGAACAGCGCCGTGTCGAGGTGGTAGAAGCGGGGGTCCACCAGCGTGAGCGACACCACCGGGCGGCCGACGAACTCCTGGGCCTCCAGGTGGGCGGCGACGTTCGTGCGGAAGCCGGTGCCGGCCAGCACGACCTCGTCCAGGGTCAGGAAGTCGCCCTCACCCTCGTTGACGTGCTCGGGCTCCAGCACAGGGTACCCGCGTTCGGCGAACCAGCGCAGGTACGCCGGCCCCTCGGGGCCGCGCTGCGGGAAGGCGAAGCGGGCGCCGTACGCCCGGCCGTCCACGACGAGGGCGCCGTTGGCCGCGAACACCATGTCGGGCAGGCCCTCGACGGGGTCGATGAGGCTGACCTGGTGCCCGAGGCTCTCGTACGTGGACTTGAGTCCTTCCCACTGCCGGATCGCGACGTCGCGGTCGGCGCCCGCCTCCGGATGCATCCACGGGTTGATGGCGTACTCAACCGCGAAGTGCTCGGGGCGGCACATGAGGAAGTGCTTGGGCATGCAGGTCTCCGTAGAGGTCGTACAAGGGGTGTGTGAGCCCCGGGCGCGGGGGACGAGCACAGCCTAGGAATGTATGTTTATGCAGGCCAAGCAATGCGAATGGCGTGTTCGCGCGGGTCTGTTGCGAGTATCGGGAGTCGGCGTGCGATCCGTTGCGCGGCCTCCGGACGGCCCCGCCGCGCGGCTACCGGAGGGCGGCCTCGGGAGGCGTCCCCTGCACGGCGGCGACCCCCGGCACGTCGCTCACGGAGGCCCCCGCCGGCGCGTCCACCAGGCGCGACAGCACGATCGAGCTCTTGGTGCGCACCACGAACGCCTCGGCCGCGATCCGCTCGATGACCCGCTCCACATGACGCACGTCCGTGGCGCGGATGTGCAGCAGCGCGTCGGCCTCGCCGGTGATCGTGGCCGCCGCCACCACCTCGGGGAACTTCGCGACCGCGAGCGCGATGTCGGACGGCTTCGTCTTGCCCTGACAGAACAGCTCGACGTACGCCTCGGTGGTCCAGCCGAGCGCGCGCGGCGCGACCCGGGCGCTGAAGCCGGTGATGACGCCGGTCTCACGCAGCCGGTCGACCCGGCGCTTGACGGCAGACGCGCTCAGCCCGACGTGGTGCCCGATCTCCGCGTAGGTCTGCCGGGCGTCCTCCACGAGGGCCGCGATGATGGCGCGATCCAGCCGGTCCAGTTCCACGGGCCCTGTATACCGCCTCGCCCCGCCGCGGCGCGACGCGGCCCGACGTCGGCGCGCCGCGCGACATGACCGGACATGCGGCAGACTAGGCGCCGCGCGACGCCACCCGCCGCGTCCGCGTACGTCGCCGGAGGGTTGTCGATCGATGAGCACAGCGAGCTTCCCCGAGGGGTTCGTGTGGGGAGTGTCCACGTCCGCCTACCAGATCGAGGGGGCGACCACCGAGGACGGGCGCGGCCCGTCGATCTGGGACGTCTTCCCCGGCGGGGGCAACGGCGATCCGGCCTGCGACCACTACCGGCGCCATCCCGACGACGTCCGGCTGATGAAGGACCTCGGCATGGCCGCCTACCGGTTCTCGGTGAGCTGGCCGCGCGTCATGCCCGCGGGACGGGGCCGCCTCAACGGGCCCGGTCTGGACTTCTACGACCGGCTGGTGGACGAGCTGCTGGCGGCCGGCATCGCGCCGTACGCCACCCTCTACCACTGGGACCTGCCCCAGGCCCTGGAGGACGAGGGCGGCTGGACCTCCCGCGACACCGCCCACCGCTTCGCCGACTACGCCCGGGCCGTCCACGACCGCCTCGGCGACCGCGTCGGCACCTGGTTCACGCTCAACGAGCCGTGGGTGGCGGCCTTCCTGGGGTACGGCTCCGGCGTCCACGCGCCCGGCAGGCGCTCGGTGGCGGAGGCGTTCACCGCCGCGCACCACATGCTGCTCGCCCACGGGCTGGGCCTCGAGGCGCTGCGCTCGGCGGGCGTCGAGAGGGCCGGCATCGTGCTCAACCTCTCGCCCGTGCTCACGCCCGGCCAGCTCGCCGACCTGGAGTCGCAGCCGTCCGAGGAGGACGCGGAGGCGGTGGCGCGCATCGACGCGCTGTACAACCGGCAGTTCCTGGAGCCGGTGCTGCGCGGGCGCTACCCCGCCGACCTGCTGGCGCTGGTCGAGCGGACGGCCGGGCTCGGGCACGTCCGCGACGGCGACCTCGACCTCATCGGCCGGCCGATCGACCTGCTGGGCGTCAACTACTACACCCCGACCGCCGTGCAGGCCAGGCCGGGCGCGGCGGCCGACCCGGCCTTCCCGGGCAGCGAGGGCGTCCTGTTCTGCAGCGTGCCCACCGCCGTGACGGCCATGGGCTGGCCCATCGTGCCCGGTGGGCTGACCCTGCTGCTGCGCCGCCTGTCGCGGGAGTACCCCCAGACCGAGATTATGATCACCGAGAACGGGGCGGACTTCGTCGACGTGCTGACGCCCGACGGCATCCACGACGTCGAGCGGACGAGCTTCATCGAGGAGCACCTGCGCGCCCTGCGGGTCTCCCTGGAGGAGGGGGCCAGGGTCCGCGGCTACCTCGTGTGGTCGCTGCTCGACTGCGTCGAGTGGACCGACGGCTACCGGCGCAAGTTCGGCCTGGTCCACGTCGACCTGGAGACCCAGCGGCGGCGGCTGAAGGACAGCGCCCTGTGGTACCGCGACGTCATCGCCCGCAACGGCCTGCCCGACGGCCGGACGCGGCGGCCCACGCTGGAGACCGTCGCCGCCCGCGCCGGCGTCTCACGGGCCACGGTCTCGCGGGTCGTCAACGGCGAGGCGTCGGTCAGCGCGGAGGCGCGCGACGCGGTGCTGCGCGCGGTCAGCGAGCTCGGGTACGTCCCCAACGCCGCCGCGCGCAGCCTGGTCACCCGCAGGACCGACGCGGTGGCGCTGGTCCTGTCCGAGCCGCGCCACGGCGGCGACGCGCTGATCGCGGCCATCGTCCGGTACGTCACCAGCATGCTGGAAGGGGCCGGCAAGCAGATCACGCTCATGATGGCCGACACGCCGGAGAGCCGGCGCCGCGTCGTCCAGCACGTCGAGGCGCGGCAGGCCGACGGGGTCGTGCTGCTGCCGCCCGACGACCACGGCCCCCTGGCCGAGCGGCTGGCCCGCACCGGCGTGCCCGTCGTGCTGCTCGGCCGGCCGGCCGTGGCCTCGCTCGTGCCGCACGTGGACGTGGACAACGCCGGCGGGGCGGGCGCGGCCACCGCCCACCTGCTGACCCGCGGCCGCCGCCGCATCGGCATGATCTGCGGGCCGACGGACCTCGTCGCCGTGCAGGACCGGCTCGCCGGGCACCGCGACGCCCTGCGTGAGGCGGGGCTGCGGCCGCTGCTCGCCCTGGCCGGGCTCGACCGCGAGTCGGGCGCGGTGGCGGCCCGGCGGCTCCTGTCCGACCACCCGGAGCTGGACGCGATCTTCGCCACGTCCGACGACCTGGCGATCGGCGCCCTGCGGGCGGCCCGCGAGGCGGGACGGCGGGTGCCGGAGGACCTCGCGATCGCCGGGTTCGGCGACATCGACGCGGCCTCCTGCACGACGCCGGCCCTGACCACGGTCCGCGCGCCGGTCAAGGACCAGGCTCTCGCGCTGGCGCGGCTGATGCTGTCCCGCCTGGACGGCCGGCACGCGGGCCCCGTGGTCCTGCCGGCCCGGCTGGTGGTACGCGACTCGGCCTGACGCCGGGCCGGTCTCCGGATCGGGCGGGTCAGGAGGTCGAGAACGTGAACCAGTTGAGGTTGACGAAGTCGGCCGGCTGGCCGCTGCTGAAGGTCAGGTAGACCGTGTGCCGGCCCGTCACCGGCGCGATGTTGGCCGGGACGGTGCGCCAGCTCTGCCAGCCGCCCGTCGAGGCCACCGCGAAGTCGCCCGCCGGGGCCGCGCCCAGGCTGTCCAGGCGCACCTGGACGAGGCCGCTCACCCCGCCCGCCGCCCCGGAGGCCACGCGAACCTTCACCTGCCGGGCCGCCTCGGAGCCGAAGTCGACCCCGTCGAAGCGCAGCCAGTCGCCGTTGGAGACGCCGCCGACGTTCTGCCCGCCGCCGGTGTCGGCCGTGCCCTCGACCATGGTGCCCGACTGGGCCTGGTAGCCCTCGGCCTGGATGGTGGAGCGGGCGTCCACCCCACCGGGCGGCACCGTGGGGGTCGGCGTGGGGCCGGGGCCGCTCTGCCACACGGCCACGTAGTCCACCAGCATGGACCGCCCGGGCGCCGTGGCCGCAGTGGGCGTGCCGGAGCCGGCCACGCCGTTGGGGAAGGCGCCGCCCATGGCCACGTTCAGCAGCAGGAAGTAGCCGGCGTGGCCGGTCATGCCGTTCCAGGTGCCGGCGTCGAGCTGGGCCTGGCTCACGCTGTGGAACTGCTGGCCGTCCACGTACCAGCGGAGCTGGTTGGGGCTGACGGAGCGGTCCCACTCGAAGCGGTAGGTGTGGAAGGCCGACTGGCAGGTGGAGCCGGGGCAGGCCCGGCTGGCGCCGAGACCGTTCGTCTCCTGGCAGGGGCCGCCGGGGTTGACGCCGCAGTGCAGGACGCCCCAGACGGAGTTGATGCCGTTGACGTTCTCCATGAGGTCGAACTCGCCGATGCCCGGCCAGTTCCAGTAGTTGCCCCGGTACGGCGCGCCGAGCGCCCAGAACGCCGGCCAGTAGCCGAGGGCGGCGTCACCGGTGACGTTCGGCATCTGGATGCGGCCCTCGATGCGCAGCACGCGCCCGTCGGCGGGCTTGAAGTCGGCCCGCCTGGTCTCGACGCGGGCCGAGGTCCACTCGCCGGACGAGCTGCGCTGAGGGGTGATCCGCAGGTTGCCGGAGCCGTCGAGGCCGAGGTTGGCGGCGTTCCCGGTGTAGTTCTGGATCTCGCCGGTGCCCCAGTTGGCGGGACCGCCGGGGTAGGCGTGGCCGGTGTCGACGATCCACTCGGCCGACGGGGCGGAGCCGGAGGGGCCGGTGAAGTCGTCCGACCAGATGAGCGACCAGCCGGACGGGGTGGGCGGGACGGCGGCGGAGGCGCTGACGGCCGCGTGGACGAGCAGGCCGGCGAGCGTGACCAGGGCGGCGGCGAGGGCGGCCAGGCGGCGCCGGTGGCGGTGGCCGGGGAGGAGGCGCGTTGTCATGGTTGCTCCTGGGGGATGCGGGGGCGGAGCGAGGACCGATCGTCAGAGAGCGCTCTCTTGCACTGAGATAAACATGCCTTCACCATGGCGTCAACGCTGCTCGCGCGAGGAGGAGAGCGCTCTCAGCTCACGGGTGCGGTCCGCGCGTGGGTCCGCCGCGGGCCGGGGAGCGTGCCGCGCACGGGACGAGCCGGAAACGCGAGCGAGCCGGGGGGGGGGGGGGCGCGGCCGGCCCGCGCCCCCGCCCGCGGGGGGGGGGCGGCGGGGCGGGGTGGGGCGGGGGGGCGGGGCGGGCCGCCGCGGGCGGGGGCGGCGACCGCAGC
>NZ_JBFAIA010000194.1:0-15286 GCF_040654455.1 Nonomuraea sp. NPDC050691 | reverse complement strand
CCGCGGCCCAGCCGGCCGCCGCCGCGGCTCCGGCGCCCGCCGCTCAGGCCCCGGCGGCGCAGGCCACGGTCAGCGCGGCTCCCGAGCCGGTCGAGGTGGACACCACCCTGCGCGGCCGCACCGAGAAGATGTCGCGCCTGCGGCAGACCATGTCCAAGCGCCTGGTCGAGTCGCTGCAGACGGCGGCCCAGCTCACCACGGTCGTCGAGGTCGACGTCACGAAGATCGCCCGGCTGCGTGACCAGGCCAAGGCGGACTTCCTGCGCCGCGAGGGCGTGAAGCTGTCGTTCATGCCGTTCTTCGAAATGGCCGCGATCGAGGCGCTCAAGCAGCACCCGAAGCTCAACGCGACGATCAACAACGAGACCATGGAGGTCACGTACTTCGACGTCGAGCACCTGGGCATCGCGGTCGACACCGAGCGCGGGCTGATCGCCGCGGTCATCAAGAACGCCGGTGACCTCAACCTCGCCGGGCTGGCCCGCAAGACGGCCGACCTGGCCGAGCGCACCCGCGCCAACAAGGTGACGCCCGACGAGATCACCGGCGGCACGTTCACGCTGACCAACACCGGCAGCCGCGGCGCCCTGTTCGACACGCCGATCCTCAACCAGCCGCAGGTCGGCATGCTGGGCACCGGCGCCGTCGTCAAGCGTCCCGTGGTGGTCGACACGCCGGAGGGCGAGGTCATCGCGGTCCGCTCGATGGTGTACCTGGCGCTGACGTACGACCACCGCCTGGTCGACGGCGCCGACGCGGCGCGCTTCCTCACGACGGTCAAGCGCCGCCTCGAGGAAGGTCGCTTCGAGGCCCAGCTCGGTCTGGCCTGATCTTTCGGTGAAGGCCCGGACGGATCCTCTCCGTCCGGGCCCTTCTTTGTTGTGGGGTTACGGCACGGCCAAGCCGGCCGCCACCCGCCGTACGGGGCTGAGGGCCTCCAGGAAGACGGCCTCTGACCGGATGGTGGCGGGCCGCCGTGACGACCCACTCTTGCCCGTCACCGTGGTCAAGCCGGCCCCCCGAAGACGGCCACACTCTCCGGCCAGGAGGACGCACTCTGCTCGGGGAAGCCCGTGCGCGTCCCCGGCGTGCTCCCCCGCGGGCCGCGGGGCCGCGGCGTAGGCTGGGCTGGTGGCGATCATCATGACCGGGGCGTCCGGGCTGCTGGGGAGTGCGCTGGCCGGGGCTCTGCGTGAGCGTGGCGACCGGGTCGTCGCGCTGGTGCGCCGCCCGCCCCAGGGGGTCGACGAGAGGTTCTGGGACCCCGCCGCGGGCGTGCTGGACCCCTCCGCCCTGGAGGACGCCACCGCGGTGGTCCACCTGGCCGGGGCGCCCGTCGGCGACCGGCGCTGGAGCCCCTTCTACAAGCGCGAGCTGATCGCCAGCCGCATCGTGGGCACCCGCACCCTGGTGCGGGCCCTGGGAGAGCTGTCACGGCCGCCTGAGGCGCTGCTGTCGGCGTCCGGGGTGGACTTCTACGGCGACACGGGCGACCGGCCCATCGACGAGAGCGCGGGCCAGGGCGAGGGGTTCCTGGCGGAGCTGTGCGGGCGCTGGGAGCGGGAGGCCCGGGAGGCCGAGCCGCTGGGGGTGCGGACCGCGCAGCTGCGTACCGGCATCGCGCTGAGCCGGCGGGGCGGCGCGCTCGGCCGGATGCTGCCGATCTTCAGGGCGGGGCTGGGGGCGCCGCTCGGCTCGGGCCGGCAGTACTGGTCGTGGATCTCCGAGACCGACTGGGTGGGGGCGGTCCTGCACGTGCTGGACCATCCGGAGGTGTCGGGCCCGGTCAACCTCGGCTCGCCCGGGCCGGTCACCAACGAGGAGTTCACCCGGACGCTGGGCAAGGCGCTGCGCAAGGGCACGGTGCCGATGCCGGTGCCGGCGTTCGCGCTGAGCCTGGGGATCGGCGAGTTCGCGCGGGAGGCGCTGCTGCCCAGTCATCGGCTCGTGCCGCGCAAGCTGGAGGACACCGGGTACGGCTTCGCCCATACCCGTCTCGACGAGGCGCTGCGCGCCGTACTCTAAGGTGCTGTTCGTCCCTCACCAGCGGATCGGCGCGAGCGGCCGGCGCCGGAGGATCGGCGCGGGCGGGCCCGGAGCCGCCGATGGGGGACCATCGGACGCGTGAACCGGATCGGGGAGGCACCGGCATGAGCAGGTCAGGGCAGTCGCACATTCTTGCCATCGGCGGCGGATCGTTCGTTCCCACCGAACGTCACGGCTTCCTGCAGGCGAGCCCCCTGCTGCGCTACGCCCTCGACCTGACCGGCCAGGACCGGCCGCGCCTCGGGCTGCTGGCCACCGCGACGGGCGACGACTCCGACTGGCTGCTGAAGATGTACGGGGCGTTCGCCGGGTGGGACGTCGAGGTCAGCCACCTGACCGTCTTCCCGATGCCCAACGTCGCCGACCCGCGCGCGTGGATCCTGGAGCAGGACGTGATCTACGTCAGCGGCGGCAGCGTGGCCAACCTGATGGCGCTGTGGCGCCTGCACGGCCTGGACGAGGCGTTCGCGGAGGCGTGGCGGGCCGGGGTGGTGCTGTCCGGGCAGAGCGCGGGCGCGCTGTGCTGGCACGTCGGCGGCAACACCGACTCCTTCGGCCCCGAGCTGCGGGTGTGGGCCGACGGGCTGGGCCTGCTCCCCTACGCGTGCGGGGTCCACTACGACTCCGACCCGCAGCGGCGCACGCTGCTCCAGGCGTCGGTCGCCAGTGGCGAGCTGCCCGGGGGCTACGCCGCCGACGAGGGCGTGGGGCTGCACTACGTGGGCACCGAGTTCATCCAGGCGGTCAGCACGCGGCCCGGCGGCTATGCCTACCGGGTCGAGCACGACGGCGACGGCGGCGTGAAGGAGTTCAGGATCGAGCCGCGCCTGCTGACCTCCTGAATTACCCTTCAAGGGTGACGGAACGGCACAATGGACCCATGCGCCCCAGGCACGGGGTCGATGATCCCCTCGCGCTCGCCATCGTCCGCCTCGGTGTCGACGTCCCCTACGAGCAGGCTTGGGCGCTCCAGCGCCGGGTGCACGGCAAACGGGTCGCCGGCGAGCTGACCGACACGGTGCTCCTGCTGGAGCACGCGCCCGTTTACACGGCCGGCCGCCGCGCCGCTCCGCACGAACGCCCGGCCGACGGCACGCCGGTGATCGACGTCGACCGGGGCGGGCGCGTCACCTGGCACGGGCCGGGCCAGCTCGTCGCGTACCCGATCGTGGCCGTCAGCGACGTGACGACGTACATCTGCCGCCTCGAGGAGGCGATGATCCAGATCTGCGCGGACTTCGGGGTGATCGCGCGCCGGGTGAGCGGGCGGGCCGGCATCTGGGCGTCGGGCGATCCCGGCCTCGGGCTGCCCGACCGGCAGATCGGCGCGGTGGGCATCCGGGTGACGCGCGGCGTCACCATGCACGGGTTCGCCCTGAACTGCGCCAACGACCCGCGCTGGTTCAACCGGATCCTGCCGTGCGGCATCCCCGACGTGGGGGTCACGTCGCTGTCGGCGGAGACGGGGCGGCGGATCGTGGTGGACGAGGTCCTGCCGATCGCCGAGAAGCGGCTGGCGGACTCCCTCGGCATGCAGCCGTTCGACCTGCACGAAGAGGATCTTCTGCGGAGGTAGCGGCCTCGGCGCTGCGAAGGGGATGGCCGGGGACGGGACGGGCGTCTACGCTCAGGCCGTGAAACGGCTGATCGCTCTTCTCCTCGCGCTCCTCGTGCACGCCCTCACCCTCGCCTTCGTCGTGACCGGGGTGTGGATCGCCGCCGTCAACGCCGAGATGCTCTTCGGCTGGCTGGTGGGCGGTGTGCTGGTGGCGCTCGGCTGGATGCTGCGCCCCCGGCTGGGCGGGGGGCTGCCGGCCGACGCCGAGGTTCTCGGCCGCGAGGCCGCCGGGGAGCTGTACGGCCTCGCCGAGCGGGTGGCGGACCGGGCCGGTGTGCCGCGCCCGCGCGAGGTGGCGGTGCGCGACCTCGACCCGGTCTCCCGTCTCCTGCGCGTCGGCCCGCTCCGCAGGCCCGTGCTCGTGGTGGGGCTGCCGCTGTGGCTGGCCCTGTCGCCCCGGCAGCGGGCGGCGGCGCTGGCCCTCGCCTACGCGGAGGCGCCCACGGTCGAGGAGCTGATCGTGGACGGCGCGCTGGCCACACTGGGCGAATGGCACGAGGCTCTGCTGGGGGCGGCCCCGCTGGAGGTGCGGCACGAGGCGCAGACGAAGGTGCTCGCCTCCTCGCTCGGCGGCCTCGACCACCCGGGCACCGCGTACGAGGCGGCCGGGCTGCTCGGCCGGCTCGTCGGCCGGGTGCTGGGCGGCCCGGTGCTGGTGCTGGAGAAGGGGCTGACCCGGCTGGCCCGGGCGGACGCGGACCGGGCAAGGCTGCGGCGGGATGAGCTGACGCGGCGGGTCGTTCCGGCGGGCGACGTGGAGGAGGTGCGCGGGCTGCTGGCGAGCGGCCGGTACCTGGCGCCGATGCAGGCGGCGGCGCTGCGCGGGGAGAGCGTCCCGGCCATCCGGGAGAGGGCGCTGGCACGGGCGTCCCTGCCGTCCACGGACTCCGGCTCGCAGCTTCTCGGCGCCGCCGAGTCCCACCGGATCGACGACGAGCTGCTGCGGCACTACACCCGGGCGATCCGCGGGTTCGGCCTGATCAGCTAGCGCGGCCCCGCGTGCGGCCACCCTCGCATGAGCCAGGTCCCGGCGAGACGTAAGCTGGGCTGGTGACCGTTGCTCCTGAAGGCCGAAAGCTCCTCCGCCTGGAGGTGCGCAACGCCGAGACCCCTATCGAGCGCAAGCCCCCGTGGATCAAGACCAAGCTGAAGACGGGCCCCGAATACACCGAGCTGAAATCGCTCGTGCGCCGGGAGGGCCTGCACACGGTCTGCGAAGAGGCGGGCTGCCCCAACATCTACGAGTGCTGGGAGGACCGCGAGGCGACGTTCCTCATCGGCGGCGACCAGTGCACGCGCCGCTGCGACTTCTGCCAGATCGACACGGGCAAGCCCAAGGAGTACGACCGGGACGAGCCGCGCCGCGTGGCCGAGTCGGTCCAGCAGATGGGCCTGCGCTACGCCACGGTGACCGGCGTGGCCCGTGACGACCTGCCCGACGGCGGCGCCTGGCTGTACGCCGAGACCGCCCGGCAGATCCACTCCCTGCTGCCCGGTTGCGGCGTCGAGCTGCTCGTGCCCGACTTCAACGGCAACCGTGAGCAGCTGGAGGAGGTCTTCTCCAGCAAGCCGGAGGTGTTCGCGCACAACGTCGAGACGGTGCCGCGCATCTTCAAGCGCATCCGGCCGGCGTTCCGCTACGAGCGCTCCCTGGCGGTGATCACCATGGCGCGCGAGGCGGGCCTGGTGACCAAGTCCAACCTGATCCTGGGCATGGGCGAGACGCGCGAGGAGGTCGTCGAGGCCATGCGCGACCTGCACGCGGCCGGCACCGACCTGCTCACCGTCACCCAGTACCTCCGCCCGACGCCCCGCCACCACCCGGTGGAGCGGTGGGTCAAGCCGGAGGAGTTCGTGGAGCTGCAGGCCGAGGCCGAGGCGATCGGCTTCGCCGGCGTGCTGTCCGGACCGCTGGTGCGCTCGTCGTACCGCGCGGGCCGGCTCTACCAGCAGGCGATCGCCGCCCGGCAGAGCGCCTGACACACGCGGTGCCCGCGGCGTCCCCGGCCCGGGGCCGTCCGAGGCGTGCCGTTCTTCGCGGCGTCCCCGGTCCGGGGGCGCCGCGTCCCGGCCGGTTAGGTCACGTTTTCCTTTCACGACCGGTTGGTTTGTATCCTTGCGAACATGGCGAAGTCCGTGGACCCAGAGAAGCCGGGGCGCATCAAGCAGCTCCGCATGATCGCGCAGGTCATCCAGCAGGCCAACCCCAAGGGGTTGCCGATCGTCTTCCTTTCCGCGATCGGCACGCTCGCTGTGGTCGTCGTGATCGGCCTGGTCACGGGCTTCCTGTGGTACTCGGTGTTCCTCGGCGTGCTGCTGGGCCTCACCGTGGGCCTGGTCGTCTTCGGCCAGCTCGCCCAGCGCGCCCAGTACTCGATCCTGCACGGCCAGACCGGCGCGGGCGCGGCGGTGCTCCAGGGCATGCGCGGCAACTGGCAGGTCACCCCGGCCATCGCGGTCAACCGCGACCAGGACCTCGTGCACATGGTGGTCGGCTTCCCCGGCGTGGTGCTGGTGTCGGAAGGCCCGGGCAACCGGGTGGCGCGGATGCTGGCCGCCGAGAAGAAGCGGGTCGCGCGGGTGGTGCTGGGCGTCGAGATCTACGACATCCAGTGCGGTGACGGCGAGGGCCAGGTGCCGCTGGCGAAGCTGCAGCGCCACATCATGAAGCTGCCGCGCAACCTCAAGAAGCCCGCGGTCAACGAGGTCAAGGACCGCCTGCGGTCGCTGCCGAAGAACGTCCCCATGCCCAAGGGCCCGATGCCCAAGGGCGTGCGGATGCCGCGCGGCCCCAAGATGCGCTAGATGCCCTCCTCCTCGTCGCGGGCCAATCGCGGCTGGTGGGACGGCAACGCCGACGACTACCAGGTCGAGCACGGCGACTTCCTGCGCGACGCCGGGTTCGTCTGGTGCCCCGAGGGTCTCGACGAGGCCGAGGCCGGGCTGCTGGGCGAGGTGCGCGGGCGGCGGGTGCTGGAGATCGGCTGCGGCGCCGCCCAGTGCGCGCGCTGGCTGGTGACGCGCGGGGCCGAGGTGGCCGCCTTCGACTTGTCGCACCGGCAGCTTCGCCATGCCCAGCGCATCGACCTGGAGACCGGGGTGCGGGTGCCGGTGGTCCAGGCCGACGCCGAGGCGCTGCCCTTCGCCGACCGGTCGTTCGACGTGGCGTGCTCGGCGTTCGGGGCGCTGCCGTTCGTGGCCGACCCGCTGGCGGTGTTGCGGGAGGTGGGCCGGGTGCTGCGGCCCGGCGGGCGGTTCGTGTTCTCGGTGAGCCACCCGATCCGGTGGGCGTTCCCGGACGATCCGGGGCCGCGCGGGCTGACCTCCGACCGGTCGTACTTCGACCGCACGCCGTACGTGGAGCGCGACGAGGACGGCACGCTCACGTACGCGGAGCACCATCGCACGATGGGCGACTGGGTGGGCCTCGTCGTGGCGGCCGGGCTGCGCGTGACCGGGCTGCTGGAGCCGGAGTGGCCGGAGGGCCACGAGCGGGTGTGGGGCGGCTGGAGCCCGCTGCGCGGCCGGCACATCCCGGGCACCGCGATCTTCAGCACCGAGCGGCCCTGACCGCGCTCAGGCCCCGTGGTGGCGGGCGGCCATGGTGTGGAAGACCTTCGTGGGCTCCCGGCGGATCCCGTCGAGCGGCTCGGTGAGACAGCGCACCTGCTCCCCCCACCAGGTAGCGGGGCCCCGCTCGGCGAACAGGCGCAGCGCGACCTCGGCGAACCGGTCGCGTCTCCTACATGCGGACGACCACGGTGTTCGACACCCGGTCGTGCACCCCGCGATGGTCACGGTCGAAGATCAGCGCCGGCACGGCGAGCGCGAGCAGCGCCGTGCGCACCAGCACGGGCACCAGCCGCGGGTCGCCGCCGTCCATGGCGGCCACCCTGATGCCGGCCAGCCGGTGACCGAACGTCTGCCCCATGAAGGCCACCAGCACGAGGTACTGCACCGCGAACACCGCCACCGGCACCCACGGCGACTCGACGGGGTCGACCCGGAGCAGCAGCTGCGTGATCGCCCAGGTGCAGATCATCCAGTCGATGACCAGCGCCGCGATGCGCCGGCCCCACCCGGCGACCGACCCGCTGCCCTCCTCGGGCAGGCCCAGCCGCTCCCCCGGATAGCCGAGATCGACGCCCGCCGCCCTTACACCGCCCAGCCAGGTCTGCGTCCAGCGGGGCTCGTTGCCGCTCATGCCCTCAACGGTATCCGGCGCGGGCCCCGGTCGCTCACCCGGAGCGGCGGACACCCCCCCGGCCGGCCTCGCCCCTTAACACATGCGAAACAATCGGGACACCGTTCGGAAACGGCCACGACCTAGCGTCGGCTGATAGTCAGTCCCCAGGGAGGTTTCGAGAGTGTTCAACTCCGCCGACGACGTCCTGAAGTTCATCAGCGACGAAGGGGTGCAGTTCGTCGATGTCAGGTTCACCGACCTGCCGGGGACGACGCACCACTTCACCTTCCCGGTCGAGAACTTCGACGCCAAAGTCTTCACCGACGGACTCATGTTCGACGGTTCGTCCATTCGCGGCTTCCAGGCCATCCACGAGTCGGACATGCTGCTGCTGCCGGACCCGTCCAGCGCCGTGCTCGACCCGTTCCGCCAGCACAAGACGCTCAACCTCAACTTCTTCGTGCACGACCCGCTGACGGGCGAGGCCTACAGCCGCGACCCGCGCAACGTCGCCCGCAAGGCGGAGGAGTACCTCAAGGGCACCGGCATCGCCGACACGGTCTACTTCGGCCCCGAGGCTGAGTTCTACATCTTCGACGACGTCCGCTTCGAGACGCGGCAGAACGCCGGCTACTACTACATCGACTCCATCGAGGGCGCCTGGAACACCGGCAAGGCCACCGAGGGCGGCAACCTCGGCTACAAGCCGCGCTACAAGGGCGGATACTTCCCCGTCCCGCCGATGGACCACTTCACCGACCTGCGCTCCGAGATGGTCCGCAACCTCATCGAATGCGGCATCGACGTCGAGATGCAGCACCACGAGGTGGGCACCGCCGGCCAGGCCGAGATCGACTTCAAGTTCGGCACGCTGCTGAAGACGGCCGACAACCTCATGCTCTACAAGTACGTGATCAAGAGCACGGCCCTGGAGTTCGGCCACACGGTCACGTTCATGCCCAAGCCCATCTTCGGCGACAACGGCTCCGGCATGCACTGCCACCAGTCGCTGTGGAAGGACGGCTCGCCGCTGTTCTACGACGAGGTCGGCTACGCGGGGCTGTCCGACACGGCCCGGTACTACATCGGCGGCCTGCTCAGGCACGCGCCGTCGCTGCTGGCCTTCACCAACCCGACGGTCAACTCCTACCACCGCCTGGTGCCCGGCTACGAGGCCCCGGTCAACCTCGTCTACAGCCAGCGCAACCGCTCCGCCTGCGTCCGCATCCCGATCACCGGCTCCAACCCGAAGGCCAAGCGCATCGAGTTCCGGGTGCCCGACCCGTCGTGCAACCCGTACTTCGCGTTCTCCGCCATGCTCATGGCCGGCCTCGACGGCATCCGCAACAAGATCGAGCCGCCGGAGCCGGTCGACAAGGACCTCTACGAGCTCCCGCCGGAGGAGGCCCGCCAGGTGCCCCAGGTGCCGGGCTCCCTGCCCGAGGTGCTCGCCGCCCTGGAGGCCGACCACGACTACCTCCTGGAGGGCGGCGTGTTCACGCCCGATCTCATCGAGACCTGGGTGGCGTACAAGCGGGAGTTCGAGGTCGACCCGATCCGCCTGCGTCCGCACCCGCACGAGTTCGAGCTGTACTACGACGTGTGACCGGTGGCCGCGCGGTGACTTGCACGGTCATCGCGCGGTGCCGCGAGGTCGCATCGCGCGGTCGAGGCGGCGCTACGCTGACCGGCACCACCAGGGATGGTGGTCGCGTCCGCAAGGGCCATCGGCCGTCCCGCTGAGGGGCACGGTCGATGGCCTTTCTCATGCGGCCACTCTCATGCGGCCACGCGGGACGAACGCCGGGGCCAGGAGGTCCCGCCTGCCTAGCCCTTGAGGACCTTCTCCCAGTCGACGGTCGCGGCCCAGTCGGCGTAGGTGTGCCAGCGCACCGACGGGTAGGCGGCGCGCAGGGCGGCCGTGTCGACGAAGTCGGTGTTGCGCTCGAAGTTGTCGAACATGTCCGCCACCTCGTCGCCCGCCCACTGCCGGACCATGTCGAGGGGCAGCCGCCGGTACGGGATCTCGCGGCCGATCACCTCGCTGAGGATGCGGACGGCCTCCTCTCCCGTGACGCGGTCGGAGGCGATGTCGACGCGCCTGCCGGTCATCTCGGCGGGATTCTCGACCGCGTAAACGGCCAGGCCGGCGATGTCGAGGACCGTCACCTGGTCCAGCTCCTTGCCGGGCGACAGCGGGTTGGCCAGGACGCCGTCGCCGAGGCCGCTGAAGCCGAGGTTGAGGGCGTTCTCCATGAAGTAGACGGGGCCGAGGACGGTCGCGGGTACCTGCCGTTCGCGCAGGTACGCCTCGACGAGTTGCTTGCTGTCGGCGTGGTCGACGCCGGTGGCTTCCAGGCGGTCGCCGCCGCGTACGGAGGAGTAGACGAGGTGGGCGCCGGCGCGTTCGGCGGCGTCCACGATGCGCCGCCCCTGGGCGACCTCCTCGTCCCTGCCGCCCTCGCCGAACGGCACGGACAGCCCGAAGACGGCGTCCACGCCGGTCGCGGCCCGCTGGAGCGCGCCGGCGTCGGCCAGGTCGCCCGGGGCGAGCCGCGCGCCCGCGGCGGACAGCTCCTGGGCGGCGGGTGAGTCCTCCGCGCGGACGTAGGCGACCACCTCGTGCCCGTGCTCGAGGAGCAGCCGGGCGACCGCTCCGCCCTGCTTGCCGGTGGCGCCGATGACGAGAACCTCGGACATGGCGATGCCTTCCTGTAATTGTGTAATCAGAGAGAGGCGCGCAAGACGATCGAAGGACGCGCGCTGAGCCGAGATTCTCCGGCCTCAACCGCGGTTGAGGTCAAGCGCCGGGAGCTACCGGTAGGAGGCGAGGCCGGCCTCCACGGCGGAGGCGTCGCCCTCCGCAAGGCCGTACACCGCCTCCTGGAGGGCGAACGCCGCCGCGTACGCGTCGGCCCGGGCGGCCAGGTCGGGGAAGGCCGCGGCCAGCCGCTCGCGTATGCCGGGCACGAGCGAGACCGACAGGGCGGCGAGGTCCACGGCGGGATCGCCGGGGCCGGCCGCCTCCCATTCGAGGACTCCGGCCACCGCTCCCCCGCTGATCAGGACGTTGGCGCCACCGAGATCCCCGTGGACGAAGCGCGTGGGCGCGGACTCGGCCGTTTCGAGCGCCCGCATCGTGTCGGCCACCGCGCGGCGGGCCTGCTCCGCGCCGAGGAGCGGGACCACGAGCCGCCGTACGTCATCGACCAGCTCGCGCCATTCCTCCCGCCATCCGGGCTCGGCCGGCGGGCCGAGCGGGACGGAGGCGAGCCGCTCCAGCAGGCCGGTCAGCGCGGCGAGATCCGGCTCCCGCCCGGGCGCCAGAGGCTCGCCACGCACGAGCCGCATGACGAGGCAGCCGTCGCGCACCTCCACCATCTCCGGCGCCGGGATGCCGTGCGCGCGCACCAGTCTCATCCGCTCCGCGAGGGAAGCAAGGTCGGCCGGGCGGCGCGGGAAGCGCCACGCCAGGCCGGCGGCGTCGTCCAGCACCACGTCGGCGGACTCGCCCGTGCGCAGCCGCAGGGCGTCCACCGGGCTCCCGATCATGCGGGCGTACCGGGCCAGAAGGGCGTGCACGGGTCGAGGCTAGCGGCGGGAGCGGATGCCGGTGAGGCGGCGCAGGACGTCCCACCAGAACGGCGCGCCGAACAGCAGCGCCACGTACGTGATGAGGTAGCCGGGCCAGTGGCTGAGCGTGGTGAGCCGGTCCCACCAGGTGGCGCCGTTCCAGTGGAGGGCCGGGTCGCCCTCCTCGGGGATCGACAGGCTGACGAGGGCGTGGTCGAAGACCTTGACCAGGGCGGGCTGGCTGAGGGTGTCGGTGATGCAGGGCACCGGGTTGGCGTTCTCGCAGCGGGCCTTGAGCTCGCCGTAGGCGTCGGGCCCGGACTCGGCCACGGCCGTCACGGAGGCGCGGAAGGCGTTGTCGCGCAGCAGCGTCTTGGCGTACTCCAGCCCGTCCATGGTGAACACCAGCGTCACCATCAGGCCGAGCGCGGCCACGACCCACTTGACGTAACGCCGGTACAGCATCGACAGCCGCTGCATCTCACCGTCGAACCACGTCTCGACCCCGGCCCGGAAGCGCTCCATGTCGCGCTGGGCACTCTCCCACACGCCCTTGAGGTGCCCGTGGAGGGGGCTGCCCATCGCCTTGAGCTTGTCCAGCAGCCCCTCGACGCCGCCGTCCTCGGCCGCCGCGAGCTCCATCAGGGCGGTGGCGAACCGGCCCGGCGGCAGGTTGGCGATGCTGGTGCGGCCCTGCTTGGGGTGGTCGATCTCGCGTACCCGCTGGTAGAGGAGATTGATCATGGCGTCCTCGGCCTTGGTCTCCTTGGGCGGCAGCTCGCCGGCCTCGGGCGGCGCGGGTTGATCGCTGTGCCGGGGACGCGGGTCGCGGGTGAACGGCAGCACGGCGAACACCTCGCGCACGCTGGCGGGCAGCCAGCTCCTGCCGTCCTTGTCGCTGCCGTCCATGGTGTCGCGCAGGTACGCCCACAGGAACTTGCTGCGGATGGCGAGCAGCCGGACGAACGCCTCGTTCAGCCCGCTGACGAGCAGCGACAGCAGCAGGAACGACAGCACGAGACCTAAGGCCAGATCCACGTAAAGCGACAGCAAAGTGATCACCCCGCGCCTTGCATACACCCCACGGGCGGGGGACGCAACGGTTCAGGAGCCGTAGAAGACGCGTTCCACGACCTGGCGGGCGCGGCGGGTGACGCGGCGGTAGTCGTCGAGGAAGTCCTCGGAGCCGTCGGGCGGATAGCCGAGCGTGCGGGCCAGCCGCATCCGCTCGCGGGCGTCGGCGGGCACGCTGTCGCCGGGCCGTCCCTTGACCAGCATGATCGCGTCGCGGATGCGGGAGGCGTACTGCCAGGCCTCGGCCAGCACCTCCTCGTCAGGCGCCCGCAGCAGCCCCTCGGCGACGGCCGCGCGCAACGCCTCCAGGGTGCGGGTGGTGCGCAGGGACGTGAGCGTCCCGGCGTGGCGGAGCTGGAGGAGCTGCGCCACCCACTCGACGTCGGACAGGCCGCCGGGGCCGAGCTTGGTGTGCAGCGCGGGGTCGGCGCCGCGTGGCAGCCGCTCGGCCTCCATCCGGGCCTTCAGACGCCGGATCTCGCGTACGGACTCCTCGCGCAGGCCGCCGGCCGGGTAGCGCAGTTCGTCGGCCATCGCGCGGAACTCCGCGCCCAGCCCGGCGTCGCCGGCGGAGAAGCGGGCCCGCAGCAGCGCCTGAGCCTCCCACGGCGACGACCAGCGCGCGTAGTAGGCCCGGTAGGAGGCGAGGGTGCGCACCAGCGGGCCCTGCCGGCCCTCGGGCCGCAGGTCGGGGTCGATGAGCAGCGGCGGGTCGGGGGCGGGCAGGCTGAGCAGGCGGCGCAGCTCGTTGGCGACGGCGAACGCGGCGTCGGTGGCCCCCCGCTCGTCCGCGCCGGGGTGCGGGTCGTGGACGAACATGACGTCGGCGTCGCTGGCGTACGACGACTCCATGCCGCCGAGCCGGCCCATGGCGATGAGGGCGAAGCGGGTGGGCGGCGGGGCGCCCCGGTCGGCGCTCACCTTGGCGACCGCGGCGTCCAGCGCGGCCTGGAGCGTCACGTCGTTGAGCGTGGACAGCGCCACCCCGACGTCCTCGATCCCGGCCAGGCCGAACAGGTCGGCGACGGCCGTGCGGAACAGCTCCCTGCGCCGCAGCGCCCGTACGGCGGCCACGGCGCCGGCCGGGTCGGCGGCGTACCGGGTCACCGCCGCGGACGCCTCCCCCCGCAGCGCCTCGGGGGCGCGCAGCGCGAGGTCCTCGTCGGAGCCGAGCAGCGCCACGGCGTCGGGGGCGTGCATGAGCAGCGTGGTGGCGTAGCGGCTGGCGCCGAGCACGCGGGCCATGCGGGAGGCCACGGCGGTCTCGTCGCGCAGCAGCCGCAGGTACCACGGCGTGGCCCCGAGTTTGTCGCTGACCTGCCGGAAGCCGAGCAGCCCGCCGTCGGGGTCGGGCGTGTCGGCGAACCAGCCGAGCATGACCGGCAGCAGGGTGCGCTGGATGGCCGCGCGCCGCGACACGCCGGAGGTGAGGGCGGCGATGTGGCGCAGCGCGCCGTCGGGGTCGACGTAGCCGAGGGCCCGCAGCCGCGCGGAGGCCGCCGCGGTGGACAGCCGGGCCTCGGTGTCGGGCAGCCGGGCGACGGCCTGGAGCAGCGGCCGGTAGAACAGCTTCTCGTGCAGCCGCCTGGCCTCGCGCGCGTGGCGGCGCCAGCGGGCGGTGAACTCCCCCACCGGGTCGGTCTGCATGCCGAGCGCGCGGCCCAGGCGGCGCAGGTCGGCAGGGTCGGTGGGCAGCACGTGGGTGCGCCGCATCCGGTGGAGCTGGAGCAGGTGCTCGACCTGGCGCAGGAACGTGTACGCCTCGGCCAGGCCGCGCGAGTCGTCGCGGCCCACGTATCCGCCCCGCGACAGCGCGGCGAGCGCCGGGAGGGTGGCGCGGCGGCGCAGCAGCGGGTCGAGCCGGCCGTGCACGAGCTGGAGGAGCTGCACCGCGAACTCGATGTCGCGCAGCCCGCCCGGTCCCAGCTTGATCTGCCGCTCCCCCTCGGCGCGCACGTGCTCCTCGACGCGGCGGCGCATCGCCTGCACGTCCTCGACGAAGCGCTCGCGGGTGGCGGCCGACCAGACCAGCTCGTCGACGGCCTCGGCGTAGGCGGCGCCGAGCTCCATGTCGCCGGCGACGGGGCGGGCCTTGAGCAGGGCCTGGAACTCCCAGGTCTTGGCCCAGCGGCCGTAGTAGGCGAGGTGGCTGGCCAGGGTGCGCACGAGCGGCCCGTTGCGGCCCTCGGGGCGCAGACCGGCGTCGACCTCCCACAGCGCGCCCTCGGGGGTGGCGGCCGAGCAGACCCGCATCATGGCCTGGGCCAGCCGGGTGGCGGCGCGCAGCGCCTTGGTCTCGTCGGCGCCCTCACGCGGCTCGGCCACGAAGACCACGTCGACGTCGCTGATGTAGTTGAGCTCGCGGGCGCCGGCCTTGCCCATGCCGATGACCGCGAGCCGTACGTCGTCGGCCTCGACCTGGGTCCGGGCGATGGCGAGGGCCGCCTCCAGGGCGGCGCCGGCGAGGTCGGACAGCTCGGCGGTCACCTCGCTCAGCGAGGCGCGGCCGGTGAGGTCGCGTGCGGCCAGGCCGAGCAGCCGCCCCCGGTAGGCGACGCGCAACGCGACCAGCGGGTCCTCCCGGCGCGGGGCGGAGCCGACCTGGGACGGCGGGTCGTCGGGGCGCTGGGGTGAACCGGCCGGCGACTGCGGCTGGGCGGAGCCGGCGCGGGGCAGTGGGTCGCCGGGGTCGGCGCCCACGGCGCGCAGCAGCGCCGAGCTGGGCCCCGAGAAGTACGCCGAGGTGGGCACCAGCAAGGAGCCCGGGACCGTGCTGCTCACGGTCAGCG
>NZ_JBFAIA010000193.1:0-15533 GCF_040654455.1 Nonomuraea sp. NPDC050691 | reverse complement strand
CGCCGCGCGGCGCGGCGGATCCACCGGGCTGTGGTCGATGCGGCTGCTCAGGTGGCTGCCCGCAGGGACGGCGGCGGCCGAGGCGCGGCGCATGCTCGCCTGGTACGACTCGGTCTGGCATTCGGCCCGCCGCCGGCTGGACGATCCGGACATCCCCCTGAGGATCACCTCGTACCTGCCGTACGAGGAGGCGGCGGGGCCGCTGCGCGAGGCGGCCATGGGCGGCGACCCGCGGCGGCGCGGGCTGGCCAGGTCGCTGCTCATCCGGTGCGCGGCCCGCACCCGGGACCGGGCGGCGTTCCAGGCGCTCCTGGCCGAGCTGGTCCCGCGCGTCGCCAACGAGCAGGACCCGCTCCGCCGGGACCTGCTGACCGCGCTGCTGGACGTCCCGCCGGCGCTGCTCGACGACTCCTGTGCCGAGGTGCTGGAGCGCCTCGCCGCCGACGTGGCCGGGGCCTCCGATTCCTCCCCCGCCACGGGCGAGGCGCTGTGGAAGCTGGCCGGCCGGGTCCTGCGGCACCGCGACCGGGTGTCGGCGCCCGCGCTGACGTCGTGGGCGCTGGGCGCGTACGGAAAGCTGGTGGCCCGGCACGGTGCGGACGCCCTGCCCGCGCCGGCGGGCCGCCCGTCCCACACGTCGCGCCGCCGTCGCGCTCCCCGGGCTCCCGCCGATCCGCGCCGCCTGGACCGGGTGCTGCGCGCGGGCCAGGAGCACGACCTGCTCGCGGTCCTGCGCCCGCATCTCCGGGCGGCGCGCGAGCGGGAGGACTTCACCCTGGCCGTGGCCCTCACCCAGGCGCTCGGCCGCCGCTCGTGGGCGATGGCCGAGCTCCAGGACGACCTGCGCGCCGCGATCAGCGTGGCGCCGGAACCGCTCGCCCGGGAGGCCGCCGGCCTGTGGCTGACCCGCCCGCGCGGCCGCCGCCGCACCGCAGCGGCTGCGGGCGAACGGCAGGAACGGGCCGTCCCGCACACCGGAGGTGAACGGGAGGAACGGGCCGTCCGTCTCACCTCGGAGGACCCGGCGGGCGAGCGCGAGGAGCGGGTCGTCCTGCTCGTCCGGGAGGACCCGTCCGCCGTGACGCTGCCCGCCGTCTGGCGTACGGTGGCCCGCCGGCGTACCGACCTGCTGGTGCCGCTGCTGGACGGCGAGCGTGGCGGCCGGTTCGCGAGCCCCTCCTGGGTGCCGCCGATCCGCGGCGGAGACGCGGGCCGATGGACCCCCGGCCAGCTCGGCCGGGTACGCGACCGGCTCGCCGCCGTCGTCGAGGACGAACGGCTACCCGTCGCCGCCCGCGCGGCGGCGGTGCGGGCGACCGGCCTCGTCCGGGGCGGGCTGGATCTCCTCTCCGCGTGGGCGGAGCGCGAGGAGACGCCGCTGGCCGAAGCCGCCGTCACGGCCATGGCCGACACGGACGCGCCCGCCCGGGCGCTCCCGCTGCTCGCGGCCCACGCCGGCGGCCATGCCTCCCGGGTCGCGGTGGCGGCCCTGGCCCGCTGCTGCCGGGGCGTCGCCCCGTCCCTGCTCGGCCCGTTCCTGGAGCGGACGCTGACCGGTCCCGGCGGCAAGGTGACCCTGCGCAAGCAGGCCGCGCGCCGGCTGGGACGCGACCGGCCGCCGGGCGCGGCCGACGTGCTGCTGCGGGCCTGGGCGGATCCCGGGCTGCACCGGGACGTACGGGTGGCCGTGGCCTCGGTGCTGCGCGGGATGCCCGAGGATCCGCGCGCCTTGGACGCCCTCGCGGACGCCGCCGGCCGGCACGCCGGCGAGGCGATGATGCGCACGCTGTTCCAGGCCCATCCGGCGGAGTACGCCCCCGCCACGCGTCCCCGCTACGCGGACCTGGTACGGCGCCTGCTCCTGGCCGCCGACCTGCCCGGGGTGCGCTTCCGAGGGAGGAGGGCGTTCGCCCTGTGGGCGCCCTGGTACCGGGGCGAGCTCGACGAGATCGTCGAGTCGGTCGCCGATCCGGCGGCGGACGAGCGGATGACGGAGGTGTTCCTGGCTCTGCTGGGGGCCGGGGCGATCCGTTCCCGCACGCTCGACGTCCTCGCCCGGCTCGCCGCCGCCGTGCCCGGTGAGGTCGCGGAGACGCCGGCCCGGGTCCGCGTGGACGTCATCGCCGGGCGCCTGGCCGCGATGCTGGACGAGGGCGAGCCTTGGCGGCGGCGACTGGCCCGTGACGCGATGGACCTGCTCGCCACCCATCCGCCCCTGCTGCCGCAGGCGACCGGGCTCGCTGTGGCCCTGATCACGGCCGACGACACGACGGACGACTCGACGGACGACTCGACGGACGACTCGACGGACGACTCGACGGACGACTTCGGGGACGACTTCATGGACAAGGAGGTCTCCACGGACGAGGACACGGGCGAGGACGGGCGGGCCGCGGCGTTCGGCGACGGCCTGTGCGCCCTGGCCGACCTGCTCCGGGACCGGCCCGTCCTCGCCGCGCGCACGGCGGAGAGTGTCGTGTCGGCGCTGCGGTACAGGCGGGGCCGGCAGACGCCGCCCGCGACGGCGCTGCCCGCGGTGCGGCGCCTGGCCGGCCGCGGTGATCCGGCCGGGGCCCGGTTCGCCCTCGAACTGGCCCGGGACGGCGGCCGGCGCACCGACTGGGCGGCCCCGTGGCGGGAGGTCCTCCTCGGCCTGCGCGCCTGCCCGCACCTGGAGGTACGGCAGGAGGCGTGGGACATCTCCCTGCCGGTCGCGCAAAATATATAGACCGGTCTATTATCGAGCGCATGACCGATACCAAAGGCGCCAGAACCAGCGCACGGCTGGTGGAGTCGATGCTCGAACTGATCCAGGCCAGCGGGTACAGCGGCACGGGTCTCAACACCGTGGTGGAGCACGCGCGCGCCCCCAAGGGCTCGCTGTACTTCCACTTCCCCGAGGGCAAGGAGGCCCTCGGGGAGAAGGCCGTCGAGCTCGCGGCCGGAAGGTTCCGCGACCTCCTGGCCGAGTCGGCGACCGGCCCGGCGACCGATCCCGGGACCGGGACGGAGGGCCCCGCCGCCGTGGTGCGCCGGGTGATCGACGTGCTGGCCCGGATGGTCGAGGACAGCGACTACCAGGTGGGGTGCCCGGTCTCGGTGGTCACGCTGGAGATGGGCGCGGAGAGCGAACGGCTGCGCGACGCCTGCGCGAACGCCTTCGACTCCTGGATCACACCCGTGGCCGACCACCTCGCCGCCCACGGCCACCCGGCCCCCGTGGCCCGCACCCTGGCGACGGCCGTGGTCAGCACGGTGGAGGGCGCGATGATCGTCTCGCGCGCCCAGCGGTCGGTGGAGCCGTTGCGCTGCGCCGCCCACGCCGTCACCGTGCTGCTGGACCGGCGCGACACAGTGACCGCGAAGACGCCGACCGAGCAGGCGTCGGCCGAGCAGGCGTCGGCCGCGAAGGCGTCGTCGTGAGGGCGGCGGGGCGGCACGCCCTGGTGTTCGGGGCGACCGGCTTCGTCGGCCGCCACCTGATTCTCGCCCTCGGCCGGGCAGGGGTACAGGTCAGCACGGCCAACCGGAGCGGCGAGTCGTACCGGCGGCTCGTCGCCTGGCTGGCCGGGCACGGTCACCACCCGGCCCCGGCCGATGTCCGCGTCGACTTCGGCACACCGTCGCTCACCCAGGACGACGTCGCGGCGTGGGACGACGTCACCGAGATCTACAACTGCGCCGGCGCCTACCGGTTCGGGATGACGGCGGACGAGGCCCACCGCGCCAACGTCGGCAGCGTCCGCGCGATCGTCGCCTTCGCGGCGCGGCTGCCGCGGCTGCGCCGGCTGGTCCACGTCTCCGGTTACCGGGTGGGCGGGCAGGATCCGGCGCTGGTCCCCTGGAGCGACGAGCGGCGGCGGACGACCTACCGGGCCCTCGGCGCGTACGAGGCGTCGAAGGTGGAGGCGGACGCCGTCCTGCAGGCTGCCGCGGACCGGGCGGGCGTCCCCTGGTCCGTCGTCAACCCGTCCAGCGTGATCGGTGACAGCGTCACGGGCGAGTCCGACCAGCTCCTGGGGCTCGCGTCGAGCGTGGAGGAGATCTGGCGGGGCGCCATGCCGGCGCTGCCGGGCGGCGCGCGCACGTTCGTGCCGGTCGTCACGGTCGACCACCTCGCCCGGTTCATGACCTTGCTGCCGCTGGACGAGGCCGCCGTGCGCGCCGCGTACTGGGTGCTCGACGACGACACGCCCGCCCTGCCCGACCTGCTCGCCCTCATCGCGAGGCACTACCAGGTCAAGGTCCCGCGGGCGCGGGTCCCCGTGCCGCTCCTGCGGCGCCTGCCGCGCCGGCTCACGAAGACGGACCCTGAGACCCTGACGTTCCTGTCGAGCGACCGCTACCCGACCGGCCCCGCGAAAGCCTTCGCCGCCCGCCACGGCCTCGCCATGCCGGACGTCACGACGTCGCTGCTGCGCTGGGCCGACCACCTGGCGGCGCACCATTTCGGACGACAAGGTGCCGTGAGCACGTCATAGAGACCGCGCCATAGAAACGCGGGCCCCGGCGCATCTCAACGGGGTGAGACCGTCACCCCGAGGAGATTCGTGCAACCCGACCAGCAACGCGACTTCGCCGAGTTCGTGGCCGCCCGCTCCGACAGCCTGATCAGGCTCGCGTACGTCCTCACGAACGACCAGCACGCCGCCGAGGACCTCCTGCAGAGCGCGCTCGCCAAGACGGCCGGCCGCTGGCGCGGGATCCGCGGCAACCCGGAGGCGTACGTGCGGCGGGTGATGTACCACGAGCAGGTCGGCCGGTGGCGCAGCCCGCGCTGGGGCCGGGAGCGCGTGGTGGAGGAGGTGCCCGAGCGGGCGGCCGGCGACCGCACCTCCGAGGTCGAGACCCGGGTGACCCTCGGCCAGGCGCTGCGGGCGCTGCCGGTGCGCAAGCGGGCGGTGCTGGTGCTGCGCTACTACGAGGATCTGCCGGAGTCGGAGGTGGCCAAGATCATGGGCTGTTCGGTCGGCACCGTGCGCAGCCAGACGCATCAGGCGATCGCCCGGCTGCGTGAGCTGGTCGGCGAGCCCGTCACCCTGGAGGCCTGACATGACGACCGTCAACGAGCACACGATCGCCGAGGAGCTGCGGCGCATGGCCGGCGAGGCGCGGCCGGTGGACGCCCACGCCCTCGCCGTCCGGGCGGCCTCCCGGACGGCTCGCCGGCGCCGCGCGCCGTGGCTGCTCGCCGCGGCCGCCGCGCTGGTCGCCGGGGCCGTGACCGTCTCCTCGTTCGGCACGGACCAGATGACCGCGAGGGTCGCCGGTCCGTCGGCGCCCCGGCTGCCGGACAACACCCCCGAGCAGCTCCGGCTGGTACGTGCCTGCATGCCCGCGGGCGGCCCGTCCGTCAACGTCAACCCGGACTGGCGCGACCCGGCGCACGGCACCGCGGCGGACTTCCGCGTCCTGGCGGAGTACCGGGACGAGAACGGCTCCAGCGCCCTGGTCGGCAGCACCAAGGGCTTCGTCGTCTGCACGGCCGTGGGTGAGAAGGAGTTGCGCGAACCTCCGGTGTTCACCTACTGGGGCAACAAGGCGCCCGGGAGTCTGACCGGCTTCCCCGGCGGGCTCAGCGTGGACGTCTACACGAACCACTACCGGTACAGCAAGGTCTCGCCCCACGACACCTACGTGCTCCTCGTCGCCGGCCGGGTGGCCCCGGGCGTGAGCCGGGTGACGGTCGACTGGTCCGACGGGCGGCGTACCCAGGCCGTCGTGACCGGCGGCTTCTTCATCGCCGGAACGCCCGCCAAGGCCACCTCCCGCAGGAACGACCGGAGCTTCGTGGAGACGGACGTCGACACCCCGTCCGCCACCGTGACCGCCTATGACGCGGCGGGCCGGATCGCGGGCACCCGGAACAACGTGGAGTACGGGTGGCGCGGCCCGGTAGGCACCCCATGAGCGGGGAGCCCGGCCGTCACGGCGTGAAGTGAGGGTCGCGCACCGGTTCGAGGTTGGCCGTCATGCGTTCGAGGACGCTGACGGCCGTCCGGTACTCGTCGAGCGAGATGCCGCTCATCGACAGCTCACGGAACGCGCCGACCCGCTCGGCGACCCGGTCCAGCCGCCCGGCGCCCTCGGGGGTGAGGGCGAGCCGGCCGGGGGCGGGGCGGGCCGCCCATCCGCCGGCCAGCACGGCGTCGATCGCGGCGGCCAGCGTGGGTGCGTCGGCGTTGGCGGAGAGGACCGACAGGACCTCGGCGTCGGCGACCCCCGAGCCGTCGTGGACGACGTTCAGCACCTGCCAGGCGAGCCGGGTGAGCCCGAACTCCGCCAGCATGCCGTCCATGTGGCCGGTGAGGGCCCGGTCGGCGCGATTGAGCCAGTAGCCGATCGGCTTCATGAGGGTGTGTCCTTCAGTGGCGGGAGGCGGAGGCCTCGGACGACAGGAGGGCGGGCCAGTCCTGGGCGGCGGCCCAGTCGGCGAAGCCGTGCCAGCCGACCTCCGGGTAGTCGCGACGCAGACCGGCGACGTCCACGTCGAGGCCGACCTCGGTGAAGTAGGCGAACATGGCGGCCAGGTCCTCCGATCGCTTCCGGACGTACACGAGGGGCACCTCCTGGTGGGTGATCGGGGCGCCGATGGCGGAGGCGAGGATCTCGGCCATCTGGCCGGGGGTGCGCTCGTCGGAGGCGATGTCGACGCGGCGGCCGGTGAACTCGGCGCGGCGCTGGAGTGCCAGCGCGGCGAACGCGCCGATGTCGGCGGCGCAGATGAGCGTGAGCGGACGGTCTGCGGGCATCGGCCAGGCGAACGTGCCGTCGCGCAGGCCGTCGAGCGTCCACCCGCTCGCGTAGTTGTCCATGAACGCGGCCGGCGCGATCACCGTCCACGGCACACCGGAGGCGCTCAGGTGCTGCTCGACGAGGCGCTTGCTCTCGTAGTGCGGGACGCCGGTGTCGCGGTCGGCGTGGGCGGCGGAGGTGAGCACGACGTGCCCGAGGCGGGCGGCGGCCGCGGCGTCGACGAGGGTCTTGCCCTGCCGGACCTCGGTGGCGATGTCGGTGCCGAACGGCGTGGTGACCGCGAACAGCGAGTCGGCCCCCGCGAGCGCGGCGTCGAGGGAGGCGCGGTCGTCGAAGTCGGCGTGACGGACGTCGGCGCCGAGGGTCTTGAGCGCCTCGGCGGCGGGCGAGCCGGGGGTGCGGGTGAGCGCGCGCACTCCGTGACCGGCGTCGAGGAGGGCGCGGGCGGTGGCCCCGCCCTGGGCGCCAGTGGCTCCGGTGACGGCGACGGTGAGCATGGATGTCTCCAGAGTTGTAGTATAGCTGCGTGGCGCATTGACTGCCTCACGCAGCAGATTAGCAGAGAATCGCTGCGTCGCACAGCTAACAGGAGCGTGATCACCATGACAGGCGCGCGTCGGGAGCGGCTGTACGAGGAACTGTCCATGGCGTCGCGCCGCTACATGGCGTCGTACGTGCTGTTCAACCAGGCCGTCGCCGACCATCTCGGGCTGCACCCGACCGACGTGCAGTGCCTGAGCCTGCTGACGGCGGCGCCCGAGCCGCTCACGGTCAAGCAGATCGCCGGGCTGACCGGCCTGACCACGGGTTCGGCCACCCGTCTGGTCGACCGGCTCGAACGCGGGGGCTACGTGGTCCGCGCACCCGACCGGCAGGACCGGCGCCGGGTGCTGGTCACCCCGGTCCCCGGGCGCGTCGCCCGCGTCACCACGCTCTGGGACGACCTCGGCGCGTCCTGGCAGGCTCTCTACGACGAGCACACCGAGGAGGAGCTGGAGGTGATCACCCGGCACATGCGCCGGGCGGAGGACCTCAGCCACGTCCAGATGGAGCGCCTCCGCTCGATGCCGAAGCCGGAGTGAACCCCGGGCGCCCCGCACGCGTAGCACGCGCGTGACCAGGGCAAACTCACCCCTGTCAAGGCCCTCTGCGGGGAGGAGGCCCCGGATGGACCAGAACAAGGTGACGGAGTTCCTGGGCAGGGTCGTGAGCGACCTGGGGGCGACCGAGGCGGCGGGCTCCGTCGTGATCGGCCACCGGCTCGGCCTGTATCGCGCCCTCGCCGAGGGGCCCGCGACGCCCGAGGAGTTCGCCGAGCGCACCGGGTGCCACCCGCGTTACCTCACCGAGTGGCTGCGCGGTCAGGCCGCCGGCGGGTACGTCGGCTACGACCCGGGGACGGGCCGGTTCTCGCTGTCGGAGGAGCAGGCGTTCTGCCTGGCCGATCCGGACGGCCCGAACGCGCCGGCGGCTTTCCTCATCGCCGTGGGCATGCTGCGCGCCGAGCCGCGCATCACCGAGGCGTTCCGCACGGGCGCCGGCTTCGGCTGGCACGAGCACGCGGAGGACGTCTTCGTCGGCTGCGACGCGTTCTTCCGGCCCGCCTACGCGGCCGCCCTGGTGCCGAGCTGGATCCCGGCGCTGGACGGAACCGAGGAGAAGCTGAAGGCGGGAGCCCTGGTCGCGGACGTCGGCTGCGGCCTCGGGTCGTCCTCGATCCTCCTCGCCCAGTCGTACCCGCGCACCACCGTCGTCGGCTCGGACTACCACGCCGAGTCCATCGAGCTGGCCCGCGAGCGCGCCGCGGAGGCCGGGGTGGCCGACCGGGTCGATTTCGAGGTGGCCACCGCGCACACCTTCACCGGCACCGACTACGACCTGGTGACGATGTTCGACTGCCTGCACGACATGGGCGACCCTCTGGGAGCGGCCCGGCGGGTGCGGGAGGCGCTGGCTCCGGAGGGCACGTGGCTGCTGGTCGAGCCGTACGCCGCCGACACGGTGGAGGACAACTTCACCCCCGTGGGCCGGCTGTACTACAGCGGGTCCACGTACCTCTGCGTGCCCAACGCGCTGTCCCAGCCGGGCGGCCACGCGCTGGGAGCGCAGGCGGGTGAGGCGAGGATCCGCGAGCTGAGCCGCGAGGCGGGCTTCACCCGGTTCCGGCGGGCCACGGAGACGCCCTTCAACCTCGTCTACGAGATCCGGCCGTAGCGGGCGCGGGCGGAGATCCCACGCAGCTGTTGACACGGCTCGCCCGGCCGGAAAAGATACGGTCGTCCGTACAAATGAGGATGGACGACATGACCGACTGGGAACGCCGGCTGGCCCTCGACCCGTCAGCCGCTGTGCCGCTCTACTACCAGCTGCGCGAGCGGCTGCGCGCCGCCATCCGCGACTGCGAGCCCGACACCCTGATCCCGGCCGAGAAGGACCTCATGGCCTACGCGGGCGTGAGCAGGGCCACGGCCCGCCGGGCGATCGGCGACCTCGTCCAGGAGGGGCTGCTCGTCGCCCGGCAGGGCAGCGGCACCTACACGGCCCCGATGGCCGTGGCCCCCGAACTGGGCGCGCGCCCGGCCGGTTTCACCGAGACGATGGCGCGGCTCGGGCGCAAGCCCACGACGCGCGTGCTCAGGGCGCACCGCCAGCCGGCGGGCACCGACGTCGGCGTCGCGCTCGGCCTGGACGAGTCGCAGGAGGTCGTCTTCATCGAGCGGCTGCGGCTGCTCGACGGCGCCCCCTGCATGGTGGAGAGCGCCCACCTGCCCGCCGACCTGGTGCCGGACATCCTCGACGAGGACCTGACCGGCTCGCTGTACGACCTGCTGCGCATGAAGTACGGCCTGGCCCCGGCGAGCGGCCGGGAGACGATCGGCGCGGTCAACGCCGACTACCGGCTCGCCGAGCTGCTGCGCGTGCCGATGGCCGCGGCCCTGCTGGTCACCTCGCGCAGCACCAGCACCGACAGCGCGGTCGCGCTCGAATACACGATCCGCCACGCCCGCGGCGACGTCGCCGTGTTCTCCGTGGAGCTCAACGACGCCAACAACGCCCTGATGGGCCAGTAACCCCCCTCGCCGGATCCCGGTGCGGCGCCGCCGCACCGGCGGCGAAGCGCTGCCTTCCGGAGGTTGAGCATGACCCTGTTGACCCGGCGCCGCCTGCTCGCGGCGGCCGCGCTGACCACGGCCTCCGGCCTCCTCGCCGCGTGTGGCGGCTCCGAACCCGAGGCGGCGGTGCCGGCCGACGGCGTCCCGCGGGGCAAGCTCTCCGTCTGGCTGCACCAGACGAAGGCGTACGACGCGGTGTTCACGAACCTGCTGCACAGCTACGTCCAGGAGTTCGGCGGCGTCGACGTCACCCCGCTCTACGTGCCGGTCGACAAGCTCGACGCCAAGCTCCTGACCGCCTTCGCGGGCGGCGCTCCCCCGGACCTGTTCAAGATCGGCGGCTGGACGATCGCCGGCCACGCCCGCAAGGGCCGCCTGGCCCCGATCATCCCCAAGGCCATGGGCGTGCCCGACGAGAAGGCGCTGGTGGCCCAGTACGACCAGAACGCCATCTCCTCCCTCTCCTACCAGGGCCGGCTCTACGGCGTCCCCATCGACTACACGATCTGCTGCCTCTACTACCGCAGGGACAGGTTCGCCGAGGCCGGGCTCGACCCGGACAAGCCGCCCACCACCTGGGAGGAGGTCGCCGAGTACAGCAAGCGGCTCACCTCGGCCGACGGCAAGAAGGTGGGCCTGCAGTGGATCCTGGGCAACCCGCAGTGGACGCTGATGCAGCTGCTCGCGCTGGTGAAGGGCAAGGGCGGCGGGATACTCAGCTCCGACGCGGGCACGGCCACGCTGGCCTCCGACGCCGGCGTGGAGGCGCTGCGCTACTACGGGAGCGTGGGGAACGCGAAGCTGTCGAACCCGCTGTCGGGCTTCGGGCTGTTCGCCACCGGCCAGGCGGCGATGGTGGTCTCCGGGCTGTTCGCGATGGACCTGTTCCCGGCGCTGAACAAGCAGCTCGTCTTCGGCAAGTCGTTCGACATCGCGCCGCTGCCGCACTGGGACGGCGGACAGCCCGTCGCACCCGCCTACACCTGGGGCTGGGCCGTGGCCGAGCAGTCGAAGCTGCCGTACACCGCCTGGCACTTCATCGACTACCTCCAGCGTGAGGACGTCGCGGCCCGGCAGCTCAAGGACGCGAGCCTGCTGACCCCGGTCAAGGGCTGGGAGAAGCTGCCCGGCGCGGACGCCAAGGCGATGGAGACCATGGCGGCCTCCGCCCCGCACGCCGACTTCGGGCCGCAGACCCCGGTCTGGCAGGAGATGGCCAAGGCGCTGACCGACGCCGGCGACGCGGTGGCCTTCGGCAAGAAGACGCCCGAGCGGGCCGCCGCGGACTTCGACCAGGCGATGCGGATCGCGCTGTGACCCTGACAGCCCGGCTGCCCGGACCCGCCACGACGGTCTCCGGCCGGGGGCAGCGGTGGGCCGAGGCGCGCGCCGGGAGCCTGCTGGCGCTGCCGGCGGCGGTCTACTTCCTGGTCTTCTGGGTGGTGCCGTTCGCCGGCGCGGTCTGGCTCAGCTTCACCGACTACGAGCTGGCCGGCGTGCCCGCGTGGACCGGCCTGGACAACTACCGCCGGCTGATCGGCGACCCCGGATTCTGGAACTCGGCCCAGGTGACCGCGTTGTACACGGTCGCGTCCGTGGTCCCGTCGATCGTGCTCGCCCTGGCGATCGCGGTCCCGTTGAGCCGGCCGGGCCGGGTCAACGGCGTCCTCCGCGCCTTGGTCATGATCCCGGCGGCGATGCCCCTCGTGGCCACCTCCATGGTGTGGTCGGCGATCTTCGCGGACGAGGGCCTGGCCAACACGCTGATCGGGCTCGTCGGGATCGGGCCGCAACCGTGGCTGGCCGACGAGCGGCTCGCCCTCTGGGCCCTGGTGATCATGACGACGTGGAAGCATCTCGGGCTGTTCGTGATCATCCTGACGGCCGGGTTGCAGGGGCTGCCGGGCGGCGTGTTCGAGGCGGCCGCGATCGACGGCGCCGGACCGGTGCGGATCTTCGCCCGCATCACGCTGCCGCTGTTGCGCCGCACCCTGCTGTTCGTGCTGGTCATCGCGGTGATCGGGGCGATGCAGTCGTTCGTGCCGGCCTTCCTGCTGACCAAGGGCGGCCCGGCGGGCGCCACCGAGGTGCTGCCGCTCTACCTGTGGGCGACCGGCTTCGGCTTCGAGCGCATGGGGTACGCCTCGGCGATCGCCATGGTGCTGCTCGTGGCCATGCTCGCGCTCTCGCTCGTCCAGTTCCGCGTGCTCAGAGGAGGCGATGACGGATGAGGCCGTCACGCTCGCGGGGCGTGCTGCGGGGCACGCTGCTGTCGCTGGTCGTGGCGGTCATGCTGCTGCCGGTGTACGCGATGATCGCCGTCGCCTCCGCCTCCGACGCGACCGACCTCGGCGGGCTGGGCTTCGACGCCGCCCAGTTCGGGGAGCACCTCTCGCAGCTGTTCGGCCAGGGCGGCTTCCCGCTCTACCTGCGCAACAGCGTGATCCTTTCGCTGGGCGTCGCCGTCCTGGAGGTGCTCCTCTCCGGGGCGGCCGGGTACGCGCTGGCGCAGCTCGCCTTCCCCGGCAGGCGGGTGCTGTTCGCGGTCGTCGTGGGCACGCTGTCGCTGTCGCCGATCGTGGTGCTCGTGCCGATGTACCTCGTCGTCAGGCAGCTCGGCTGGATCGACTCGTTCCAGGGGATGATCGTGCCGTTCGCGATGAGCGCGTTCGGCGTGTTCCTCGTCCGCCAGTTCGCGCTGTCCCTGCCGCGCGAGCTGCTGCTGTCGGCGCGCGTGGACGGCGCGGGCGAGCTGCGCATCTTCCTGCGGGTCGGGGTGCCGCTGCTGCGGCCCGCGCTGCTGACGCTCTTCCTGCTGCAGTTCCTCGCGCAGTGGGACAACCTGCTCTGGCCGCTCGTCGTGGCCAACGAGCCGGGCCTGTGGCCGCTGCCCGTGGGCCTGTCGCAGCTCCAGACGGAGTACGACTTCAGCGCCGGCCTCGTCGGCACCGCCGCGCTGGTCACGGCCGTGCCGCCGCTGGTGCTCATGTTCGTCCTGCAGCGCTACTACGTCGCCGGGCTGACGCTGGGAGGGGTGAAGAAATGAGCGCGTTCGGCGTGTGGACCACCGTGCACGGCCTGCCCGCCTTCTCGTACACGATGGACCAGGAACGGGACCCGCGCGCGGAGTGGGACCCCGTCCTGGACCCGCCCACCCGGCGGCACGTCGTCCACCTGGGCAACCGGCGGATCACGCTGGTGGCCGACAACCAGGGCCTGAGCGACCTGTTCGACGAGCACACGGGGCTGCTGTGGCTCACGCGCGGGGCGGGCGTCACCCGGGTGGACGGCCTCGCGACGGACGTCTCCACATCGGAGCGGACGTTCGGGCCGACGTTCGCGGTCGTCCGGGTGGCCGGCGAGCGGGTGGAACTGGAGCGCACCGTGCTCTGCCCCGAGGGCGAGGCGCCGTGGGTGCTCGTCCGGCTGCGCGTGCGCAACCTGCTCGGCGAGCCCGTACGGCTGACGCTGACCGAGGAGTGGGCGGCCAGGCCCGCCCGGATCGCGCTCATCAGCGGCGCCGAGCCCGCCGAGGACCCCGGGCTGGAGCTGGAGCTGCTCACCGGCGGCGAGGACGGGCCGCGCCGGACCGCGTCCGGGCGGCTGGCCGTCCCCCTCGACCTGGAGGCCGGCGGCGAGCGGCTGGTCGAGTTCCGGTACGGCCTGCTCTCCTCGGACGCGGAAGCCGGGGCCCCGTCGTTCGAGGAGAGCCTGGCCGCGCTGCGCGACCGGCTGCCGCGCGCGTCCGCGCCCCAGGCGCCCGAGGCCGAGCGCGAGATCCCGTGGCACGCCGCCCTGCTGACCGGCGGGGCCTGCGCCGACGGCGTGCTCGGCGGCCACACCCTCGACCAGGGGTCGTGCTACTCCTTCCGGCACGGCTTCAACGGGGCCGCGCGCGACCCGCTCCAGCACGCGCTGCCGCTGGTCCACATCGAGCCCGACCTGGCCCTGTCGGTGCTGCGCAACACGTGCGCCTGGGGCGGCCCCGACGGCGACCTGCCCTACGCCCTCGGGCCTGACAAGCGGCCGTGGACCGACCTGTTCCGGCCGTCGGACCAGAACCTGTGGGCCCTGTGGCTGGCGGCCGAGCACCTGTCCGCCACCGGCGACGCGGCGGCCTTCGGCGAGCCCGTGCCGTACCACCCGGTCCACGGTGCCGAACCGGTGCCGCTCGGCGAGCACCTGCGCCGGCAGTTCCGGTTCTTCGCCGACGTGGTCGGGCGCGGGGAGCACGGCCATGTCCGGATGCTCAACGCCGACTGGAACGACCTGGCCATCTCCGAGAGCGGCGTCGAGCGCGAGCTGATGATCGAGCGGGGCGAGTCCGTGCTGAACTCCGCGATGGCCGCCTGGGTGCTGCCCCGCTACGCGGTGCTGGCCGAGCGGCTCGGCGACCACGCCACCGGCGCGGAGGCGCGCAAGGTCGGCGAGGAGCTGCGCAGGCTGGTGGCCGGGGAGTGGAACGGCCAGTGGTTCCGGCGCGCCTACGGACCCGGAGCGGTCGTCGGCGACTCCGACCTGTGGCTGGAGGTGCAGCCGTGGGCCATCCTCTGCGGCGCCGCGCCGCCCGACCGGGCGGAGGAGCTGCTGCGCAGGATCGAGGCCACCGCCGCCGCGGACTCGCCGCTGGGCGCCCGGCTGCGCTGGCCCGTCCGCGACAGGTACGGCCCCGGCGGCACCGGCACGATCTGGTACGCGATCAACATGACCCTCGTCTGGGCCGCCGCCCGGCACGTGCCCGAGCTGGGCTGGCGATGGTGGCGCCGGATGACCCTGGCCGCGCACACGGCCGCCTACCCGGACGTCTGGGAGGGCACCCTGTCCGGCCCGGACGCCTACCTGGCGCCCGAGACCGACCGCCCCGGCCGCACCTGGGACCTCGCCGACGTCGGCGTCGCCATGCAGGCCTACCCGGTCGCCAACCTGCACAGCCACTCCCAGCCGCTGCTGGCCTACCTGCGGCTGCTCGGCGTGGAGCCCTTCCGCCCGGTCCCGCCCGGTGACGGCGCCGCCTTCGCCTCGCGCGTCCTGACGGTGGGCGCATGATCCACTCCGGGACGCCGGCCGGCAGGCGGCTCGGCGTCGACGTGGGCGGGACGGACACCAAGTGGGTCCTGCTCGACGGCGACACGGTGGCCGCCGCGGGCACCGTGCCGACGCCGTCCGGCCCCGACGAGACGATGACGTTCGTGGCGGCGCTGGCCGGCCCGTCCGTCGAGGGCATCGGGATCGCGCTGCCCGGCCACGTGGACCGGGAGACCGGAACCGCGCTGTTCATGCCGAACCCGCCGGGAGACTGGGACGGCTACCCGGCCGGCCCCCGGCTGAGCGCCCTGAGCGGGAAGCCGGTGGCCGTGGTCAACGACGCGCGGGCCTTCGCCCAGGCGGAGCTGCGACTGGGGGCGGCCCGGGGGCTGCCGGACGCGCTGTTCGCCGTGCTCGGCACCGGGGTGGGCGGCGCGGTGGCGCTGCGCGGCGCGATCCTCGTCGGGCCGCGCGACAACCTCGGCGAGGTCGGGCACGTCACGGTCGACCCGTGGGGGGCGCCGTGCTGCTGCGGCAACAGGGGGTGCGTGGAGACGTTCGCCGGCGGGCCCGGGATCGTGCGGGCCTTCGGCTCGGGACCGGCCGCCGCCGTCGCCGCGGCCGCGCGGGCCGGCGACG
>NZ_JBFAIA010000192.1:0-15545 GCF_040654455.1 Nonomuraea sp. NPDC050691 | reverse complement strand
CTTCCGATCTCCCACCTGCTGCTGCGGCGCGGCGACGGCCACTACGTGCTCGGGCCGCTCACCCTGGCCGAGGCCGTGGCCGCCGTGCCGGGTGCCGCGTGCGGGATGAGCCGGCCGTTCCCGCCGGGCGAGTCGCTGCGGGTGGCCCTGCGCGAGGCGGGCTGGGCGGCGGCCCGCGCCGCCGAGTCGGGCCGGCCGCTGGTGCGCTACGGCGACGACACGACGGGCCGCTGGCTGCCCGACGACCCGGCCACGCTGCACGCCCTGGTGCGTCACGTGCTGGGCGAGGTGCTCGCCTACGACGAGGCCCACGACTCACGGCTCGTCACGTCGGTGCGCACGTGGATGGAGCGCAACCGCCGCACGGAGGACGCGGCGGCGGCGCTGCACATCCACCCCAACACGCTGGCCTACCGGCTGCGCCGTTTCGCCGCGCTGACGGGCCGCGACCTCTCGTCGAGCGCGGTTTTCGCGGAGGTCTGGCTCGCCATCCAGGCCGCCCGCCGCCTCGGCCTCCACGACCAGTGACGCGCTCGGGCTGCCGCGGGCGGCTCAGTCGCCGAGCTGGATCGTGGCGATCTCCCAGGGCCGCAGGGGCAGGCGGAGCGCGCCGTCCGAGACCGCGATCGGCTCGCCGGGGCGGCCGCGCAGGTCGGTGTGGCGGGCGCGGGTGAAGGAGCCCCGCACCACGGCCTCCACCGGTTCCGGCGACAGGGCCACCACCCGCAGCTCCTTCCAGTCGTCGCGGACCCGCAGGGACGTCATCACCACGCCGTCGCCCGTGACCGACAGGCCCGGGGCCGCCGGGGGCAGGGCGAGCGACGGGTCGCCCGTGCCGGGTACCGGCAGCAGGTCGTGCCGGAAGACCTCCGCCGCCGGCGGCACCGCCTCCCATCCACCCTCGTACGGCATGAGCGCCAGCGTGACCGCGCGCGGCCCGCGCGACTGGGCGGCGGGGGTCGGGATCTGGGGGCCGGCGGGCTCGGGGCGCAGGGCGTGGCGGTTGCGGGACAGGTAGCCGATGGAGCGGAGGAGGGTCAGCGCCAGCTCCGTCCCCTCACCGCCCTCGGTTCCGCCCCAGGCGCGGCCGTCGACCAGCTCGTACTCCGTGACGTGCTCCAGCAGCGCCGCCACTCCCCCGGCGGCCACCCACGAGGAGGCCGGGAAGGTGGGCAGCGGCTCCTCGCCGCAGCCGCCCTCGGCGGTCAGGCCCCGGGTGACGACCGCGAACTGGCCCTCGGCGTGCGAGACGGACGCCGGTTCCGGAAGCGGCACGTGCAGCCGGACCCGGTGATCGGCGCAGCGGTTGTCGAACTCCACCCGCAGGCGCACGAACGGCTCGCCCGCCCGCAGCTCGACCCGGGTGTCCACGACGATCTCCTCGGTGGCGTCGGTCCGGGCGGGCGCGGGGAGGGCGGGCGTGCCCTCGATGCCCGCGCCGGCGGCCGGCCACCGGTACACGCGGCGCACGTCCAGGGCGGCGACGAGCGGGCCGGAGCACACCGGGGTGACCTCGGCCGACTCGGGGGCGGAGACGACGCGGTCCCGGGCCGGGGGCGCGTGGTTGTAGCTGTCGCCGACGTCGCCGCCGTCCACGACGCGGGCCGCGCCGGTGAGCGTGACGCCCGCGGCGGAGGTCAGGGTGAGGGTGCCGTCCTGGGCCACCTCGACGCGGAGCAGGCCGTTGTCCAGCACCCGCCCGTCGGCCCGCACGCCTTCGAGGGAGGCGTGCTCCGCGGCGCGCGCAGCCGGGCGCAGGCTCGTGTGGCCGAGCGGCGGGACCTCCACCAGGGCGGCCACGGTACGCCGGGGCTCGGCGACGATGCGGACCCGCGTGACCCCCTCGACCGCCCCCCGCACCTCGGCCACGTCGAAGGCGGCGCGCGGCTCCCGGGCCACCTCGAAGGTCAGCGTCCCGTCCTCGACCGACCAGCCGGTGATGTGCTGCCCGTACAGCTCGGTCCCGTGGACGAACGTCAGCGCCGTGGCCGGGTCCATCTCCTCGTCGAGCAGCAGCGTGGGCGCGTACTCCAGCGGCTGGACCGGGACGGGCGCGCCGTCGGCGTCCACCAGCGGGTCGTGCCCGGCCACGTCCAGGTGAACGACGCCGCGCCGGGCGGCGGGCGTGGGGTTGACGACGAGCACCCCTCCGGCGGGGACCGCCGCGGCCAGCCGGGCGGTCACCATGTCGCGGACGGCGTGCCCGAGGTGCTCCGCCTCGGCGATGCGCGCGGCGACCTGCTGGGCGGTCTCGTCCACGCCGCAGCCGGTGACGGAGTCGTGGCCGCTGGCGTCGACGAGCCGCCACCAGGCCATGTCGAGGAAGCGGCCGGGCCACTGCTCGCCCCAGAGGGCGGCCAGCGGCTCGGCGTAACGCTCGACCATGCGCTCGGCGCGGCTCATGGCCTGCTTGACATGGGCGCGGACCGAGATGACGCCGGGCAGGATGTTGGCGCGGGCGTGGGAGCGCAGCTCGCCCTGGACGCGGGGCAGTCCCTCGACGGACCCGCCGTCCCCGTACGCGGCGAGGTAGCCGGACAGGGTGTCCATGCGGGCCCCGATCGCTGCCACCATGCCGGGCAGGCCGCGCACGGGCGCCGAGTGGTCGGTGCCGTACATCGCGAGCAGCGCGCCCTCGGGCCCGTGCCACTCGCGCATGCGGCGGGTGAAGACGGCGGCCCGCTCGGCGGTGTGCGCCGGGTCCTCGAACAGGTGGGCGCCGTTGCCGTAGCCGCCGATGGGCAGGTACTGGGCGCGTACAGCGGTGCCGTCGGGGGCCACCCACGCGAAGGCGTCGGTCACCACGGACGACGGCACCCCGCGGTAGACGCAGGCGTGCAGGAGCCCGGCCTTGCGCAGGATCTGCGGCATCTGCGCCGTGTGGCCGAACATGTCCGGCAGGTAGCCCACCGGCATCGCCCCGCCGAGCTTGTCGGCCCGGTCCATGCCGAGCTCCAGGTTCCGGACGATGTTCTCGCCGGAGCACAGGAACTCGTCGAGCAGGATCTGCCACGGCCCGACCGCGAGCCGTCCCGACTCGACCAGCGCCGCGACGCGGTCGCGCTGCTCCGGCCGGACCTCCAGGTAGTCGTCGACGCAGGCGAGCTGCCCGTCGAGGGTGAAGTGGTAGCCGGGCTCGCGCTCCATCGTGTCGAGCACCTCGTCCAGCAGCGCCACCAGCCGCAGCCGGAAGCGCTGGAACGGCTCGTACCACTCGCGGTCCCAGTGGGTGTGCGGGACCACGACGATCTCGTGCGGGCTCGTCACGCTGCTTCCCCTCCGATCGGCAGGCCGTGTTGCACGGCGTAGCGGGCGGCGATCCGCTGGGCCGTGACGATGTCCTCCAGGGCGCCGTCCGCACCGGTCAGCGGCGGCTCCCCCTCGGTGACGTAGGCGTGGAAGGCGGCGAGCTGCGTCTCGAACGCCTCGGTCACTTCGCGCCACTCGGTGCGCCCCTCGCCGCCCGGGTCCGCGCCCGGCGTGACCACGGTGAGCACGGTCGGCGCGTTGACCAGGTACGGGGCGGGGAAGGCCAGCTCCAGGGTGCCGCCGTCATGGTGGATCGCCACGGTCTCCCGGTAGGCGGGGTAGTCCTCCAGGTAGTGCCACCGGATGGAGAACCGGCCGGCGGCCGGGAGCGGGCCGGAGATCTCGACGGACCCCGGGGCCGGTCCCCAGGTCTCGACGTGGGAGATCTCGGCCGGGGAACCGGTGAAGCGGCGCAGCAGCGACAGGTCGTGGCAGATGGAGCCGAGCGCGACGCCGTACAGGGCGCGGACCGCCTCGGGGGCCTGCTCGCCGAGGGCGCGGGAGACGAGGGCGTCCTCGGCCGCGCGCAGCGAGGCGAGCAGCGCGGGGTCGACGTCGGCGGCCCGGGTCAGGCTCGCGAAGGCGAGCTGCGACCCGGCGCTCGGGTGCAGCACGGTCACCTCGACCGACCGGACGGCCTCGGGACCGCCCAGCTCGGCGAGCAGCCGCTCGGTCCGGCGCACGGCCGGGTCGTACTGCTTCATGTAGCCGACCATGAGACGGCCCTCGGGCAGCGCGGCCACCTCCGCGCGGGTCAGCGCCAGCGGCTTCTCGCACAGCACGGCGTGGCCCGCCTCCAGCGCCTGCCGTACCGGCTCGCCGTGGGAGCCGGAGGCGAGCATGACCACGGCCTCGAACCCGCCCGCGGCCAGCATGTCGTCCAGGGAGGTGTAGCGGGCGGCGACGCCCAGGCGGTCGCCGACGGCGGCGGCCAGCGCGGGCGACAGGTCGCACACGGCGGTCACCTCGAACAGGTCGCGGCGCCTGGACAGCAGCGGCGCGTACACCGCCTGCGTGACGGCGCCGCACCCGACCAGCGCGATCTTCAGTGTCACAGTCCCAGCTCTCTCAGCTTCTCCCGGTTCGCGGCCTGGTCGGCGATGTTGCGCTCGACCGTGCGCCGGCCGGGCAGGGTGTCCTGCTCGATGATCACCCAGCCCTGGTATCCGATGTCGTCCAGCGCCCCGACCACTCCGGGCAGGTCCAGCTCACCCTCGCCGAGCGGGGCGAACCCGCCGCGTCCCATGAGCTCGCGCAGGTCTGCGCCGTCGGCCAGGGCCTGGGCGAGGATCTTCGTGTCGCCGTCCTTGACGTGCACGTGCCCGACCCGGCTCGCCCAGTCGCGCAGCGCCGTCACCGGGTCTCCCCCCGCCAGCAGCAGGTGGCCGGTGTCGAGGCAGAGCTGCACGTCGGTCAGCTCCAGCAGCCGCTCCACGTCCTCCGGGGTCTCGACGTACGTGCCGAGGTGGTGGTGGAACGCGGGCTCCAGCCCCCGCTCGCGGCACCGCTCGGCCGCCTCCTGCACGCGGGCGGCGTATCCCGCCCACTCGGACGCCGCCAGCCCTGGAACGCTCCCGCCCGGGCGGGCGAACCGCTCGGGCGATCCCGAGCAGGCCAGGGTGGGCCGCGGCGCGAATCCCTCGGGCGCCGGCGGGGCGGCGGCGAAGACGTCGAGCGCGGCCTCCAGCGCGGGCAGCCCGGCCTCGTACGCCCCCGCGTCGCCGTAGCGCAGGTCCACCCAACCGCCGGCGAGCAGCAGCCCGTCGCCGGCCAGCCGGTCCCTCAGCCCGGTTCCGGTGCCGAGGTAACCGATCGGCCCGGAGTCGATGCCCTCATAGCCGGCCTCGGACAGCGCGCGGACCATCTCGTCGGCGCTCAACGGCGGCGCCTCGGTGGCCAGCTCGAACACGCCGAAACTTACGGGCGCGTTGGCGACTTTCACTCGTGTGTTCACTCGCACAGTGCCATCACCTCGTTCTCGTAGGTTTCCAGCCGGTGCCGTCCGGCGGCGGCGGGCAGGAGCGCGCGGGCGCCGTGGACGACCTGCCGGGCACCGTCCGGGCAGACCAGGACGAGGCCATCGGCATCCAGGGCGAGCAGCTCGTCTCCCAGCCTGAGCAGCAGCGGCCCGTCGGGGCCTGCGGAGACGGCGGTTCGCCCGGCGCGCACGCCGTCCAGCACCGTGCTCGTGTCCTCGGCCAGCACCCACGTCGTCGGCGCGCCCGGCAGGCCGTCGGAGCCGGGCCGGTGGAAGTCGCTGCCGCCGATCGCGATGACGTCGTCGCGCCAGGCGTCCGCCCAGGCCAGCGGCGCGCCCCAGCGGCGGTCCCACCAGCCGGAGCTCCAGACCTCGGCGGTTCGGGGCCGGCGGGTGATGGGCAGCAGCCAGGCGCAGTCGCCGCCGAGCGGGTGGTTGATCGAGATCAGGCCGCCCTGGCGCTCGGCGTGCCCGGCCCAGGCGTCGGCGGGCTCGCGGAAGTCGACCCAGCCGACGGCGCCGAAGACGTTGGCGTGGCCGCGGTCGGTGGTGACCTCCTGGCCGGGCAGCAGCGTGATGCCCCGGTCACGGGCGGCCAGCTCGGGGTGGTGGCTGACCGTGTTGTGGTCGGTGACGGCGAGGAAGTCGAGGCCGCGTCCGCGGGCGAGCGCGGCCAGCTCGCCGACCGTCAGGGAGCCGTCGCTGTGGACGGTGTGGCTGTGGAAGTCCCCGGCGTACCAGCGCAGGCCGTCCACGGCGGGGATGTCGCGGCGCGGCGGGCGCTCGGCGGCGGGCGGCTCCTCGGCGGCCGAGTCCGGCGAGGTCACCGGGGCCGCGCCGGCGGTGGTGATCTCCAGCGTGTAGTCGAGGCCCTGGGGCGGGACGCGGTGCAGCCGCAGCCACACGTGCCAGGTGCCCGGCTCGGCCGGTCCTGGCAGGTAGCCGGGCGTCGCCCAGCCCTCGGTGATCGTGTACGTGTCGCGGGCGCCGCCCGACCAGCCGCGGAACCCGGCCGGGCCGGCGCAGCCGAGGTCGAGCACGCCCTGGGACCGGTCGTAGGACAGCCGCACGGTCACCGCCGCCGCCCCGGGGGGCACCTCGAACGGCACCTCCCGCAGCATGCCCTCCAGCCGGTCGCCGAGGGTCCAGCGCCCCTGGAACACGGTCATCGGGCCACCAGCTCCCCGTCGCGGTAGACCAGCGCCCGGTCGCGGCGTGGCGCGGCGAAGCCCTCGTCGCCGACGGCCGGCTCGCTGCCCTCGGGCACGACGGCCTGCACGGTGACGTCGTTGACGTCGAGCGTGACCAGGTGGGACGCGCCCAGGTTCTCCACGATCACCACCTTCCCGGCCAGCGTGCCCTCCGAGGAGCCCTCGGCCGGCTTGGCCGCGTAGGCGTTGTACTCGGGGCGCACGCCGTAGATCACCTTCTCCCCGTCGGCGAGCAGCCCGGACGCCGAGTCCGGGACCGGGACCGCGCAGCCGGCCACCTCCAGCGTGTCACCGCGCACGACGGCGTCGAGCAGGTTCATGGGAGTGGAGCCGATGAAGCCGGCGACGAACGTGTTGGCCGGCCGCTGGAACACCTCGGCCGGAGTGCCGATCTGCCGGATCACGCCCGCCTCCATGACGGCCATCCGGTCGGCCATGGCCAGTGCCTCGGCCTGGTCGTGGGTGACGAAGACGGTGGTGACGCCCAGCTCGCGCTGGAGCTTCTTGAGAAACGTGCGGGCCTCCAGGCGTAGCCGGGCGTCGAGGTTCGACAGCGGCTCGTCGAACAGGAACGCCTGTGCCTGCGTCGCCATGACGCGGGCCAGCGCGACGCGCTGCTGCTGCCCGCCGGAGAGCTGGCCGGGCCGCCGGTCCATCAGGTGCTCCAGGCCGAGCCGGGCCGCGACCTCACCGGCCCTGCGGTGGCGCTCGGCCTTGGCGACCTTCTTGATGCGCAGCGGGTAGGCGACGTTGTCGGTGACGTCCATGTGCGGGAACAGCGCGTAGTCCTGGAAGACCATGGCGATGTCGCGGCCGCCGGGCTGCACGGAGGTCACGTCGCGCTCGCCGATGACGACCGCGCCGCCGGTGGCGGTCTCCAGCCCGGCGATGGTGCGCAGCAGCGTGGTCTTGCCGCAGCCGGAGGGGCCGAGCAGCGCGAAGAACTCGCCGTCGGGGATGACCAGGTCGAGCGCGTCGAGCGCCTTCACGCCGCCCGGGTAGACCTTGGTCAGGCTTCGCAGTTCGATTGCCGCCATTACCGCTTGATCCCTCCGTGGAACCGGAAGCCGTACTTCTTGCTGACGAACAGGTACATGAGCACCACGGGCACCGAGTAGAGCAGCCCGAACGTGGACAGCAGCCGCAGGTTCGCCTGGCCGCCCTCGGTGTAGAGGGTGTACATGATCACCGCGGCGGGCTGCTTCTCGACGTCGCTGAGCAGCAGGTACGGCATGAGGAAGTTGCCCCAGACGTTGGCCACGGCCCACACCGCGATCGTCGCGAGGCCGGGCCGTACCAGGGGGACGACCACGTGCGCCACGATCTGCAGCGGCGAGGCGCCGAAGACCCGGGCCGACTCCTCGTACGACTTCGGCGTGGAGTCCATGAAGTCCTTCAGCATGAAGATCGCCGCGGGAAGCAGGCCGCCGCTGAGGATGAGGATCAGCCCGAGCCGCGAGTCGATGAGGCCGAGCTCGACGGCGAGCTGGAACAGCGGCACCATCGCGGCCGTGCCCGTGATGATCGACGAGAGCAGCAGCAGCGCGTACAGCAGCGCGTCGCGGCCGGGCAGGCGCACGCGGCTGAGCGCGTAGGCGGCCAGCGCCGCCAGGGTCACCACGAGCAGCGCCGTGCCGATCGACAGCAGCAGCGAGTTGTACAGCGACGGCAGCGCGTACGGGTGCTCCAGGATGGCCTGGAAGTTGTCGAACGTGAAGTCCGGCATGCGGACCTCATAGGTGGGGTCGCTGGTCAGCGGCGCCGACGCCAGCCACAGCAGCGGGATCGTGAAGAAGGCGAGCAGGACCGCGATCAGGGTGTAGAAGCCGATCCGGCCCAGCACGAACCGGGTCATTTCTTGCTCCTGAGCAGGCGCAGGTAGAACACCGCCACGACCAGGTTGATCAGCAGGATGACCGTGGAGACCGCGGCGCCGTAGCCGAGCTGGCCGCTCTGCAGGGCGACCTTGTACACGTGGACGGCCAGGATCTCGCTCTTCCCGTCGGGCCCGCCCGCGGTGATCATGAACGGGGTGAAGTCGTTGAACGTCCAGAGGCTGATCAGCAGCAGGTTGGTGAGGATGTGTCCCTTGATGTGGGGGAAGACCACGTCGCGCAGCTGTTGCCAGCCGGAGGCCCCGGCCAGCCGGGCGCTCTCCAGGTGGGAGGGGGGCACGTTCCCGAGGGCGGCGCCGTACAGCATCATCGAGAACGCGGTGCCGCGCCAGGTGTTGAACACGATGATCGACAGCATGGGGTGTTCGAGCAGCCAGGCGTAGTCGCCGGTGCCGAGCAGCGCGTTGAGCGTGCCGCCGTCGGCGTCGAGCAGCGCCACCCACAGGAACGACACGACCGCGCTCGGCAGGATCCAGGCCAGGATGACCAGGCCCTCCACGATCCGCTTGAGCGGCCCGCGCCTGTCGCGCAACATCCAGGCGATCGCGAATCCGAGGCCGACCTGCCCGATGACCGCCGAGCCCAGCACGAACTGGACGGTCAGCCAGGTGGAGTTCCAGAAGGTGGGCTCGCCCAGCGCGGACAGGAAGTTGTCGAACCCGACGACCTTGGGGTCGGCGGCGGCCGTGCCGGTCAGCCGGTAGTCGGTCAGGCCGAGGTAGAGCACCCACAGCGCGGGGAAGACGAGGAAGATCGCGATGAGGAGCAGCGCGGGGGCCGCGAAGGCTCCCGCGCGCCACCGGCCCAGGCCCGCCGCGTCGACGCTGTAGCGGTGGGCCGTGGGGTCCGCGGCCTCCGGGGCGAGGTCAGGAGGCGATGTTGCCTGCGCCACCGACGATTCCTTCGAGCTTCTGCTGGTACGCCGTGGCCGCCTCGTCCGGCGTCTTGCCGCCGACGACGGCCGCGGTGGCCTCCTGGAGCGCCACGGACACCTGCGGGTAGACCGCGACCGGCGGCCGGTAGGCCGTCAGCGGCAGCACCTTCTCCGAGATGAACGTCAGCAGCGGCTCACCGGCCAGGATCTCCTTGTTGACGTCGGTGCGCGGGGTGATGCGCACGTTGCCGTTCTTGGTCTCCTCCTTCAGCGCCTCGGGCGAGAGCGTGAAGGCCAGCAGCTCGAAGGCCTCCTTCGGGTGCTTGCTGTTGGGGTTGACCGTGCGCAGGGCGCCGCCGGACATGCTGACGAAGTCCTGGCCGCGGATGCCCTTGCCGGGCTCCATGGCGGGGATCATGGCGTAGCCCACGCTCTGGTCGCGGTCGGCCATCTTGGCCACGCCGTCCTTGGGGTTGACGACGCCGCGCCAGAAGTAGTCGCCCTCCAGCAGGATGCCGATCTTGCCCGAGGCGAACTGCTGGAACGACTTGTCGCGGCCCTTGGCCTCCTGCTGGAGCCGGGGATCGCCGAGGCCGCTGCCGCCGTAGAGCTTCTGGTAGAGGCCGAGGACGTCCTTGACCGGCTGGGAGGCGCCGGCCCACTTGCCGTCCTTCTGGATCTCGCCGCCCGCCCCGGCCAGCAGCGGCAGCACGCCCTGCATGGTGGTGGCCTCGCCCATCGCGGTGCCGGCGTTGATCTGGATCGGCACGGGCACGCCGGCCGTCTTGAGCTTGGCGCCCGCGTCGAGGACCTCCTGCCAGCTCTTCGGCTGCCAGTCGGCGGGTAAGCCGGCCTTCTGGAAGAGCGGCTTGCTGAAGTAGAGCACGCGGCCGTCGGTGCCGATGGGCAGCGCGTACTTCTTGCCGTTGTAGGTGGCCAGGCCCTGCACCGACTCGGGGATCTGGGCCCAGCCCTCCCAGGAGTCGGCCTCGGGGCCGACCAGCTCGGACAGCGGCTTGATGTAGCCGGCCTCGGCGAACTCGCCGGCCCAGATGCCGTCGATGTCGAGCACGTCGGCGCCCTTGCCGGACTTCAGGTCGAGGGAGAGCTTGGTCTTGTACTGCTCGTCGTCGACGCCGCTGGGAACGAACTTGACCTTGACATCCTTGCCCTTGGCCTTCTGGGCCGCCTCGAACTTGGGGACCACCCAGTTGGCGACGAACTCGGCCGCCCTCGCGTTCTTGCCGCCGGCGATGGCGTTCTGGGCGATCGTCAGCTCGATCGTCCCGCCGTCGCCCCCACCTCCGGACGACCCGCCGCACGCGGTGAGCGCCAGACCGGACGCGGTCAGGACCGCGACGACGCCCACCGATCTTCTCCGCAATCCCATGCGAACCCTCCGAACCCTCAGACTCATCCGTAACGGGGCCCACGCCAATATGTCATGACATCTAGATGACGTAAAGGTCTGGTTATATTTCAGAAATGTGTCCACAGTACTCCGGGAGGTTCCCCGTTGACCGGTGACGACACCGGCCACCACGGGCCGCACGGCCGGGGCCACCTACCCAGCCGGGATTCAGACTGGCAGAATGCAGGACGAAACAGACATCTGCATGTCAGGACAATAGACCATGATGGGGAGCCGGACCCTCTGGAGGTGCGTTGTTCGACCTGATCACGATCGGCCGCTGCGGCGTCGACGTCTATCCCCTGCAGACAGGCGTGGGCCTGGACCGCGTCGAGACCTTCGGCAAGTTCCTCGGCGGCAGCCCGACGAACGTCGCCGTCGCGGCGGCGCGGCACGGCCTGCGCTCCGCGGTGATCACCGCCACGGGGGCCGACCCCTTCGGCGCCTACGTCCGGCGGGCGATCCGCGGCTTCGGCGTGGACGACGCGTTCGTGACCACGGTCGAGGGAGCGCCGACACCCGTCACGTTCTGCGAGATCTTCCCGCCCGATGACTTCCCGATCTACTTCTACCGCGGCGAGCATCCCCCCGACCTCCGGCTCACCCCCGAGTCGCTGGACCTGGACGCGATCCGCGAGGCCACGGTGTTCTGGTTCACCGCCACCGGCCTGAGCCAGGAGCCGAGCCGTTCGGCCCACGCCGCCGCGCTGGCCGCCCGCCGTACCGGATGGACCGTGTTCGACCTCGACCACCGGCCCGTGCTGTGGGAGTCGCCCGAGGCGGCCCGGCGGGGCGTGCGGGAGATGCTGCCGCACGCGAACGTGGCCGTCGGCAACCTCGACGAGGTCGAGAACGCCGTCGGCACCCGCGACCCGGAGGCCGCCGCCCAGGCGCTGCTCGACGCCGGGATGCGGGTCGCCGTGGTGAAGATGGGTCCCGAGGGCGTCCTCGCCCGCTCCGCCGAGGAGCGGGCCGTGGTCGAGCCGGTCAAGGTCGAGGTGGTCAACGGCATCGGCGCCGGCGACGCCTTCGGCGGGGCCCTGTGCCTCGGGCTGATCCGGGGCTGGCCGCTGGAGCGCGCCGTCCGCTTCGCCAACGCCGCCGGCGCGTACGTGGCCGCCCGCCTGGCCTGCGCCGACGCCATGCCGACCACGGACGAGGTGCTGGCCCTCCTATGAGCGACGTGACCCTGCCCTCCCGCTCCGCCTACGAGGAGCTCACCCGCATCCGGGCCACCCGGCCGGGAGAGATCGCGCGGGCCGCCGCCCGGCGGCGCCGGCGCGGGCTGCCCGCCGAACACGAGCGGCTGCTCGTCATCGCCGCCGACCACCCCGCCCGCGGCTCGCTGGCCGTGCGCGACCGGCCGCTGGCCATGGCCAGCCGCACCGACCTGCTCGACCGGCTGTGCACCGCCCTGTCCCGGCCCGGCGTGGACGGCATCCTCGCCTCCCCCGACATCCTGGAGGACCTGCTCCTGCTCGGCGCGCTCGAAGGCAAGCTGGCCTTCGGCTCCATGAACCGGGGCGGGCTCCAGGGGTCGGTGTTCGAGGCCGACGACCGGTTCACCGGGTTCGACGCGGCCTCCATCGACGCCATGCGGCTCGACGGCGGCAAGATGCTGTGCCGCATCGACCCGGGCGACCACGCGACCGTCTCCACCCTGGAGTCGTGCGCCGCCGCCATCACCGACCTGGCCCGCCGCCAGCTCCTCGCCATGGTCGAGCCGTTCTGGTCGGGACGCCCCGGCGGCGGGCCGCTGCGCAACGACCTGTCACCCGACGCGGTGATCCGGGCCATCGGCGTCGCCCAGGCCCTCGGCGTCACCTCCGCCTACACCTGGCTGAAGATCCCCGCGGTCGCGGACATGGAGCGGGTCATGGACGCCACCACGCTGCCCGCGCTGCTGCTCGGCGGCGACCCGCCGGACATCGACGCGGCCTACGCCGACTGGGGGCGCGCGCTGCGCCTGCCCGGCGTGCGGGGCCTCGTGATCGGCCGCGCCCTGCTCTACCCTCCGGACGACGACGTCGCCACGGCCGTGGACGGTGCGGCCGCCCTGATTCGAGAGGTTGGCTCATGACATACCTTCCGTACGGCAAGGCCGCCGGCGGGCCCTGGTCGGTGGAGATCACCCCGGAGCTGGCCGGCTGGACCTACTCGGGGCTGCGGGTGGTCGAGCTGGGAGACGGACCGGTGTCGTTCGCCACGGGCGAGGAGGAGATGATCGTCCTGCCGCTGGCGGGCTCCTGCACCGTGCGGTGCGCCCCCTCGGGCTCGCCCGAGGCCGTGTGGCGGCTCGACGGGCGCGAGTCGGTCTTCGACGGCCCGTCCGACTTCTGCTACCTCCCGATCTCCTCCGAGGTGACACTGGAGGGCCGGGGGCGAATCGCGCTGCCGTCCGCCCGCGCCACCCGCGTGCTGGAGCCCCGCCACGTGCCCGCCTCCGAGGTGCCGGTCGAGCTGCGCGGCGCGGGCCAGGCCAGCCGGCAGGTCAACAACTTCTGCGCGCCCGGCGTCTTCGAGTGCGACAAGCTCGTGGCCGTCGAGGTGCTCACCCCTGGCGGCAACTGGTCGTCCTATCCTCCGCACAAGCACGACACGCCCGGCGAGGGCGAGGCCGTGCTGGAGGAGGTCTACTACTTCGAGGTGGCCGGCGACGGGCAGGGCTACCAGCGGGTCTACTCCTCCGAGCGGGGCCGCGTCGACACGCTCGCCGAGGTGTCGTCCGGCGACGTGGTGCTGGTGCCCTACGGCTACCACGGCCCGTCGATGGCGGCGCCCGGCTACGACCTGTACTACCTGAACGTGCTGGCCGGACCGGCCGAGGAGCGGAGCATGGCCTTCTGCGACGACCCCCGCCACGCCTGGATCCGGGCCACCTGGCAGGACCAGGCGATCGACCCGCGCCTGCCGTTCGGGGGCGGGCGATGACGCGCCTCACCGTCGCCCAGGCGGTCGTGCGTTTCCTGGCCGCCCAGTGGAGCGAGCGCGACGGCGCCGAGCACCGGCTGTTCGGCGGCTGCCTCGGCATCTTCGGCCACGGCAACGTCGCCGGGCTCGGCCAGGCCCTGGCCACCTCCACCGAGGACCTGCCCTACCGGCTCAGCCGCAACGAGCAGGCGATGGTCCACACGGCCGCCGCCTACGCCCGCGCCGCCAACCGGATGTCCACGCTGGCCTGCACCACCTCGATCGGGCCCGGCGCCACCAACATGATCACGGGCGCGGCCGGCGCGACCATCAACCGGCTGCCCGTGCTGCTCCTGCCCGGCGACGTGTTCTCCACCCGCGTCGCCAACCCGGTGCTCCAGGAACTGGAGGACCCTCGCTCGTACGACGTGTCGGTCAACGACTGCTTCAAGCCCGTCTCCCGCTTCTGGGACCGCGTCAACCGTCCCGAGCAGCTCCCCTCCGCGCTGCTCGCGGCCACGCGCGTGCTCACCGACCCGGCCGAGACCGGCGCGGTGACGCTCGCGCTGCCGCAGGACGTCCAGGCCGAGGCGTGGGACTGGCCGGACGAGCTGTTCGAGCGGCGCGTCTGGCACGTCCCCCGGCACCGGCCCGAGCGCGCCGCCGTGGCCAGGGCCGCCGAGCTGATCAGGTCCGCCGCCCGACCGGTGATCATCGCGGGCGGCGGCGTCCTCTACAGCGAGGCCACAGACCGGCTGCGGGAGTTCGCCGAGACGCACGGCATCCCGGTCGCCGAGACGCAGGCCGGCAAGGGCGCCCTCCCCCACGGCCACCCGCTGGCGCTGGGCGCGGTCGGCGCGACCGGCACCACGGCCGCCAACGCCGTGGTCCGCGAGGCCGACCTGGTCATCGGCGTCGGCACCCGCTACAGCGACTTCACCACCGCCTCCCACTCGCTCTTCGCGGCCGGGACACGCTTCGTCAACCTCAACGTCACCGGGTTCGACGCGGCCAAGCTGTCCGGGCTGCAGCTCGTGGGCGACGCCCGCGAGGGCCTGGCGGACCTGGGCGAGGCGCTGGCCGGCTGGGACGCGGGCGCCGGGCACCGCGAGCGGGCCGCCGCCCTCATCCGCGCCTGGGACGCCACGGTGGACGCCGCCTACGACCAGGACGGCTCCCCGCTGCCGCAGGCGGCCGTCATCGGCGCGGTCAACGCCGCCGCCGGCGACGACGGGGTCGTGGTGTGCGCGGCCGGCTCCATGCCGGGCGACCTGCACAAGCTGTGGCGGCCCAGCGGCCCCGGCGCCTACCACGTCGAGTACGGCTACTCGTGCATGGGCTACGAGATCGCGGGCGGCCTCGGGGTCAAGCTGGCGGCCCCCGAGCGGGAGGTGTTCGTCATGGTGGGCGACGGCTCCTACCTGATGATGGCCCAGGAGCTGGTCACGGCCGTGGCCGAGGGGGTCAAACTGGTCGTGGTCCTGGTGGACAACTCCGGCTTCGCCTCGATCGGGGCCCTGTCGGAGAGCGTCGGGGCCGAGCGGCTCGGCACGTCGTACGCCTACCGGGGCACCGGCCGCTACGACGGCGGGCCGCTGCCCGTGGACCTCGCGGCCAACGCCGCGAGCCTGGGCGCCACGGTGCTGCGGGCCGACACGGTCGCCGGGCTGCGCGAGGCGCTGAAGGAGGCCCGGGCCGCCGCCACCACCACGGTCGTGTACGTCCGCACCGATCCGATGAGCACGGCGCCCTCGTCGGAGGCGTGGTGGGACGTGCCGGTGGCGGAGGTCTCGACGACGGCCGCCGGCGAGCAGGCCCGCCACGTGTACGAGGCGGCCAGGAAGGAGCAGCGCCGGCACCTCTGACGGCGCATCCTCGCCCTGACCGGGACGGCGGGCGCGGGTCACCCCCGGGGTGACCCGGCCTGGCCGAGGCCGCCCGCCGCCTCGCCGAACGC
>NZ_JBFAIA010000191.1:0-15551 GCF_040654455.1 Nonomuraea sp. NPDC050691 | reverse complement strand
CCCGCCGGTGCGGGCCGGCTCCGAGCCGGCCCAGGACCGGCGTGGCGACGGCGCCGCTGAGCAGCGCGACGGTCAGCGTCCACTGCGCGCTGCCGAGCGAGACGTGGAACGAGGTCGCCACGCTGGTGATGAGCGGCGCCCCGAGGCTGGCGACCGCCGCCACGACCGGAGCGATGAACATCAGGGCGGGGACGAGCAGCCGCGCCTCGGAACGCGCCACCGGGAACGCCTTCACCGCGCGACCCCGACCGGCCGCCCGGTCACTGCTTCGGCCCTTCGCGGTCCTGGTTTTCGAGCTCTTCCAGATGCTTCAGCGCCGGAAGGGCCGCCACCAGCGCCTCGACCTCGTCGCCGGTGAGCTCACCGATCAACCGCTCGAACGCTTGGACGCCCGCCTGGCGCCGCGTCCGGACATAGGAGGCGCCGGCCTCGGTCAGGCACACCAGCGTGACCCGCTTGTCGGCCTCGTCACCCCGCCGCTCGACCAGGCCGGACTCCTCCATCACCCGGACCAGGGCGGTCATCGCGGGCTGGGTGACGCCCTCGACCGCTGCCAGATCGGTGATGCGCCGCGGGCCGGTCCGGTCCAGGGTGGCCAGGGTGGCGGCGGACGTCAGGCTCATGTCCCGGGGCAGGCGTCTCGTGGCCCTGGTGGCCAGGCCGTAGAGGGCTGCCCCGATGGCGGCGGACGCGCCAGGAGCGGCGTCTTGACGACTCATGCCCGAAGCATAACATTTTTATATTCATAGCTTATGGAAACGGTCGACTGGCGCGGGTGATGATCTGCACCGAGGCGACCACGTCCGGCCCGAAGCTGTGATGGCCCAGAGACGGCCCAGACATGCGAAACGGCCTCTACCGCACGACAGAATCGTAGGTAGAGGCCGTTTTCGAACTAGACGGACATCTTCTTCTTGAGGTTCTCGTCCAGCGCGGCCAGGAAGTCCTGGGTGGTCAGCCACTCGGCGTCGCCGCCGACCAGCAGCGCGAGGTCCTTGGTCATCTGACCGCCCTCGACGGTCTCGACGCAGACCTGCTCCAGCGTGTTGGCGAACTCGGTCACCGCGGGGGTGTTGTCGAGCTTGCCGCGGTGGGCCAGGCCGCGCGTCCACGCGAAGATCGAGGCGATCGGGTTGGTGGAGGTCGGCTTGCCCTGCTGGTGCTGGCGGTAGTGCCGGGTCACCGTGCCGTGGGCGGCCTCGGCCTCGACGGTGCGGCCGTCGGGCGTCATCAGGACGGAGGTCATCAGGCCGAGCGAGCCGAATCCCTGCGCGACCGTGTCGGACTGGACGTCGCCGTCGTAGTTCTTGCACGCCCAGACGTAGCCGCCCTCCCACTTCAGGGCCGCGGCGACCATGTCGTCGATCAGGCGGTGCTCGTAGATCAGGCCGGCCTTCTCGAAGTCGGCCTTGAACTCGTTCTCGTAGACCTCGGCGAAGATGTCCTTGAAGCGGCCGTCGTACGCCTTGAGAATCGTGTTCTTCGTCGACAGGTAGACGGGGTAGTCGCGGGCCAGGCCGTACCGCATGGACGCGCGCGCGAAGTCGCGGATCGACTCGTCCAGGTTGTACATGGCCAGGGCGACACCCGGGCCGGGGAAGTCGTAGACGTCCAGCTCGATCGGCTCGGAGCCGTCCTTCGGGGTGAACGTCAGGGTCAGCGAGCCCTCACCGGGGATCTTCAGGTCCGTCGCGCGGTACTGGTCGCCGAACGCGTGACGGCCGACCACGATCGGCTTGGTCCAGCCCGGCACCAGCCGCGGCACGTTCGACATGATGATCGGCTCGCGGAAGATGACGCCGCCGAGGATGTTGCGGATCGTGCCGTTCGGCGACCGCCACATCTTCTTCAGGCCGAACTCCTCCACCCGCGCCTCGTCGGGAGTGATCGTGGCGCACTTCACACCCACGCCGTACTGCTTGATGGCGTTGGCGGCGTCGATGGTGACCTGGTCGTCCGTGGCGTCGCGATGCTCGATGCCGAGGTCGTAGTACTTCAGGTCGACGTCGAGGTAGGGCAGGATCAGCTGTTCCTTGATGAACTGCCAGATGATCCTGGTCATCTCGTCGCCGTCAAGCTCGACGACCGGACCCTCCACCTTGATCTTGGGCATGCGAATGGTTCCCCTTCAATGAATTGATGCGTCGAGGCTATCGGACCGCCAGGTCAGCGTGCGAAAAGGGACATGATGAGGGCCTTGAGCTCGTTGTTCCCCAGCAAGAGGGAGGTCAGCACGAGCACGAAGCCGAACACGCCCAGCGTGACGACGTCCGTCTTCCTGCTGCGCACGGCGAGCTGGCCGCCGTACCCCGCGAAGCGCAGGGCGGCGGCCACCATCACCGCGCCGCCCAGCGTGAACCCGCCCCACCGCGGGTCCACCAGCAGAGTCACGACGACGGCCACGACCGCACCCGCCAGGATCAGCGGGTACGGCCCCCAACTCTCATCCGACGGAGTCACCTTTCCTCGATCGGCTTCCACTTCTGGTCCCGCTCTCCGATGTACTCGCTGTCGGGACGGATCAGGCGGTTGTCGGCGTGCTGCTCGATCACGTGGGCCGTCCAGCCCGCCATGCGGCTGATCGAGAAGACCGGCGTGAACAGGTCCGTCGGGATGCCGAGGTAGTGGTAGACCGTCGCGGCGTAGAAGTCGACGTTCGGGTAGAGGCCCTTCGTCTCGAAGACGACCTCCTCCATCTCCTTGGACATCCGGTAGTACGTGTCGTCGCCCGACGCCTCCGCCAGCTCCTGCGACATGCGGCGCAGGTGCGTGGCCCGCGGATCCTCCGTCTTGTAGACCCGGTGGCCGAAGCCCATGATCTTCTCGTGGGCGTCCAGCTTCTCGCGGACCGAGCGGGCCACGTCGTCCGGTGAGAGCGACTCCAGGGTCTTCATGACCTGCTCGTTCGCGCCACCGTGCAGCGGGCCCTTGAGCGTGCCGATGGCGGCGACGATCGCGGAGTGCATGTCGGACAGCGTGGCGGCGCACACCCGGGCGGCGAACGTGGAGGCGTTCATCGTGTGGTCGGCGTGCAGCACGAGGCAGGTGTCGAAGAGCTCCACCTCGCGCGCCGCGGGCTCGCGGCCCGTGACCTGGAGCAGGAAGTTGCCCGCGATGCTCAGCTCCGGGTTCGGCTCCGGCGGGGTGCCCCCGGTGCGGGCCGCGTGGTAGCCGGCCACGAGCAGCGGCTGCTGGGCGGTCAGACGGGCGGCCTTGCGCAGGTTGGCGTCCGGGGCGATCGAGTCACGGTCGGCGTCGTCCGCGGCGGACAGGGAGACGAGGCTGCGCAGGGCCTCCATCGGTTTCTGCTTCTCGGCGATCTCGGCGATGTTCGCCGCGGCGAGCGCTCCGAGCTCGCGGCCACGCGCCAGCTCTTCCCCGAAGGCGCCGAGCTCCTCCCGGTTGGGGAGCTTGCCCCGCTGGAGCAGATGGGCGGTCTCTTCGAACGTCGCTCTGCCTGCCAGGTCGTGGATGTCGTATCCCCGGTAGAACAGGCGACCGGCCTTACCGTCGATGTCGCTCACTGCCGTGGACGCGGCTACGACGTCGGCCAGGCCTTTCGTGGGCTTGTCCGCCATGAGTGTTTCCTCCGGTTATCTTCGGTGGAAGTCTACCCGTGAGCAGGCAAAACCGTCTGCGAAGGTCCAGACCAATTTCACGCGTCATTCTCCTTATGGCAAAGGCGATTCCCCATCCCCTCGTTTGGGTAAGCCGGAGCTGTAGTAAGAGTTACGGCGGGCTACCTGGGGAGGAACTGCCGTGGAGGGGCCGTTCATACGCATCGAGGACACCGGCGAGGTCGTCCCGTTGCGCCCCGAGATCACGACGGTCGGAAGGGGCCGCGGTGTCGACATCCGGCTGACCGACCCCAGCGTGTCTCGGCTCCATGCCGAGTTCGTCAGGCGAGGACCCTACCTGTACGTCGTTGACCTGGGCCTGTCCCGCAACGGCACGCGGGTGAATGGCAGGCCGATCGCCCGGAGGGTCCTGGACGACGGCGACGTCGTCTCCTTCGGGGCGGCGCGCGGTCGCATCGGCGGCGTCCCCCGCGAGGACTTCGCCCCGGAGGTCGAGCTCCGCAGGGCGGCGGCGCCCGAGCTGACCAGGCGCGAGGTGGACGTCCTGACCTCGCTCTGCCGGCCGGCGCTGTCCGACGAGGCGTTCGTGGCCCCGGCGACGGCTCGGGAGATCGCCGACGACCTGGTCGTGACGGAGGCCGCGGTCAAGCAGCACCTGCTGCGGCTGTACCAGAAGTTCCGCATCCCGGAGGGCACCAACCGGCGCACCCGGCTGGCCAACGAGGTCGTCGCGCTGGGCCTGGTCCGGCCGACGCCCGTGGTGCCGCCACAGCGCACGGGCACCCCGGCCGACCAGCCGTCCGCGGCGGGGCGCCGGGCCTCGTAATCAGGCGAAGCGGATCGCGATCGGCGCCTCGGCGAGAGGCGCCGGCAGCGCCAGCGGATCGGAGCCCGGCGTCAGCGTGCCCAGCACGCGCGCCCCCGAGGCGCCCGTGCAGCTCGGCACGGTGGCGGGCAGGCCGTGCGCGGTCAGCCAGCCGAACAGCGAGAAGGCGATGGCCTCCTTGGCGCCGGCGGGCACGCCGAGCTCGTCGCTGGTGAGCAGCCGGGCGTCCGGCACGCGGGCGCGCAGCATGCCCATGAGCGTGGGATTGCGGACGCCGCCGCCCGACACGATCACCGTGTCGAGCCGGTGCCGGCGGATCTCGGCGGCCACGGTCTCGGCGGTCAGCGCCGTCAGCGTGGCCACCAGGTCGGGGAGCGGAAGGCCGGCTGTGACGTAGCCCGGCGCGAACAACTCTTTACCCGTGGACTTCGGCGGTTCCTTGGCGTAGTACGGCTCGGCCAGCAGCTCCGCCAGCAGCGTGTCGTCCACGGTCCCGGCCGCGCCGAGCGCTCCGTCCTCGTCGTACGGCGGGGCGGCGGCGTCGATGAGCGCGCACGCTGGCCCGGTGTCGTAGGCGATCGCGGGCTCGCGCACCGTCAGGTTGGCGATGCCGCCCAGGTTGAGCGCGCCGGAGCGGCCCGGCAGCCCGGCCATGAGCAGCAGGTCGAGGTACGACACGAGCGGCGCGCCCTGGCCGCCCGCCGCGACGTCGCGGGCCCGGACGTCCGAGACGACCGGCAGGCCGGTGCGCTCGGCGATCCAGGCGGGCTGGCCGAGCTGGAGCGTGCCCCTGACCCGGCCGTCCTCGACCCAGTGGAAGAGCGTCTGGCCGTGGGAGCAGATCAGCTCGGCCCGCGGCGCGCGCGCCGCGGCCTCGGCGAACGCCTGGCCGATGAGGGTGTCGAGCGCGCACACCTCGCCCATGTCCACCCGGTTCGGGGGCAGGGCGGCCACGATGCGGGCCCTCAGGCCGGGCTCGTACGGCTCCTCGCCGGTGTGCTCGACCACGCCGGTGAGGACGCCGTCGCTCAGCGACCAGTCCACGACGGCGCTGTCGATGCCGTCGTGCGAGGTGCCGGAGATGAGGCCCAGAACCCGCATCGCGCTCCCTTCCTCGTCAGAGCACCACGAAGCCGTTGCTCGGCTTGCTGGTCCGGTTGACCCGGTCCACGGCCACCACGTGGTAGTGGTCTCCCCGCTTGCCCTCGGGGTCGAGCCAGCGCACCTGCCGGTCGCCGGGGACGACGGCGACGAGGTTGCGGGCGTCGTCGAAGGCGCCTCGTCCGGGCCGCCCGGAGAAGCGGAAGATCGCGAACTGGAACGGCTCGTCCCGCCCGGTCGCGACCGCGCGCACCTCGACGCCGCCGGAACGGCGCAGCGCGTAGGCGAGCACGGGACGGCGCGGCGGCTCCCCGCCGGCCAGGCGCGGGACGACCGGGGCGAGCGCGGGGCGCGTGTAGTGGTTGTTGATCGCCGTGCTGATCGAGCCGATACGGTCGGCGCGCACGTCGTTGGCGTTGTACCAGATGTCGCCGGACACCTGCGGGTGCGCGCGGTTGAGCGTCAGGTGGTCGGACAGCTCCGCCGGGTCCTGCCAGTCGGCGGCCTGCGCCGGGTCTCCGGCCTTGTAGGCGGCCTGGCCGATCCACAGCAGCGTGTTGGTGCCGTCGGCCACGTCGGCCCACCACGGGACGAGCTTGGAGTAGTCGGCGGGCGGCTGTCCCATGTACCAGTAGAGCTGCGGCGCGATGTAGTCGAGCCAGCCCTTCTTCACCCAGCCGCGGGTGTCGGCGTGCAGGCCGTCGTACGACTGGCCGCCGCTGGTCTCGGAGCCGAGCGGGTCGCTGGCCTTGTTGCGCCAGATGCCCGACGGGCTGATGCCCCAGGCGACGTCCGGCTTGGCCTCGCGGACGCGCTGCTGCATCTCCGAGACCATGAGGTCGACGTTGTGCCGCCGCCAGGTGGCCAGGTCGGGGAAGCCGGCGCCGTACTGGGCGAAGGCGGCGCTGTCGTCGAAGGCCGTCGTGTTGGTCGGGTAGAAGTAGTCGTCGAAGTGCAGGCCGTCGATGTCGTAGCGGGTGAGCGCGTCGAGCATGGCGTCCTGGCAGAACTTGCGCACCTCCGGCAGGCCGGGGTTGTAGTAGAGCTTGCCGCCGAACGGCAGGATCCACTCGGGGTGCTTGCGGCCGGGGTGGTCGGGGTGCAGCTTGGAGGGGTCGGTCTGCATCGACACGCGGTACGGGTTGAACCAGGCATGGAAGGCCAGGCCGCGCTTGTGGGTCTCGGCCACGGCGAAGCCGAGCGGGTCGTAGCCGGGGTCCTGCCCCTGGACGCCGGTCAGCCAGTGCGACCACGGCTCGAACGGCGACGGCCAGAACGCGTCGGCGGTCGGCCGGATCTGCACGAACACCGAGTTGAGCTTGCGCTGCACGGCCAGGTCGAGCCAGGCGATGAACTCGGCCTTCTGCTCGTCGGCGGACAGCCCCTGCTTCGAGGGCCAGTTGATGTTGACCACCGACGCGATCCACATGCCGCGCATCTGGCGCAGCGGCGGGACGTACGCGGCCTCTGAGGCGGTGGCGGTCGTGGTCGGATCGGCGTAGGCGGGCAGCGGCACCGTGGACGCGGCTGCGGCGAGGGCGAGACCTTTGAGGACTGTCCTTCTGCTCGGCATGGGGGGTGGCCTCTCGGAAGCGGTTGTGTCGAGGGCGACGATGACAGAAAATTACCTTCAGTTCAATAATCGTGAAGGAAAATGCCGCGCACGCCTTCCGGGCGTCACCGGTGACATCATCGTCCGCCACAGCCGCCTGGTCACGGGACCGGCGAAGGAGGTCCCATGACCACTGACCTGTACGGGCTCGCCTCTGCCGTGCTGCAACCCGGCTACGACGGCCTGGAGGTGCCCGACTGGATGCGCCGGGCGCTGGGCGAGGGCCTCGGCGGGGTGGTGCTGTTCGCCCGCAACCGGCCGGACGCCGAGGTGGTGCGCCGCCTGCGTGCCGAGAACCCCGCCGTCGTCGTGGCCGTGGACGAGGAGGGCGGCGCGGTCACCCGGCTGGAGGTCGAACAGGGCAGCTCGTTCCCCGGAAACCGCGCCCTCGGCGTCGTGGACGACGTGGAGCTGACCGAGCGCGTCGGCCGCCAGATCGGCCGGATGCTGGCCGAGGCCGACATCACGCTCGACTACGCGCCCTCGGCCGACGTCAACGCCAACCCGGCCAACCCCGTCATCGGCGTCCGCTCGTTCGGCCCCGAGCCGGACCTGGTGGCCCGCCACACGGCCGCGTACGTGCGGGGCGTGCAAGGAGCCGGGGTCGCGGCCTGCGCCAAGCACTTCCCCGGGCACGGCGACACCACCACCGACTCGCACCTGGCGCTGCCCACCGTGCACGTCTCGCGGGAGACGCTGGCGGAGCGCGACCTGCCGCCGTTCCGCGCCGCCGTCGAGGCAGGCGTCCGGTCGATCATGTGCGGTCATCTGCTCGTCCCCGCCCTCGACCCCGGCGTGCCCGCGACGCTCAGCCGTACGATCCTGACCGAGCTCCTCAGGGGTGAGCTCGGCTTCGGCGGGATGCTCGTCACGGACGCCATCGAGATGCGGGCGGTCGCCGCGCTGCACTCCCCCGGCGAGATCGCGGTACGCGCGCTCGCGGCCGGCGCCGACGCCGTCTGCGCCGGACTGGTCACCGAGCAGGGCCTCACCGAGCTGCGTTCCGCCATCATGACGGCGGTCCGCGAGGGCGTCCTGCCCGAGGAGCGCCTGGCGGAGGCCGCGTCCCGGGTGCGCTCGGTCTCCCGCTGGTACGCCGAGCAGGCGGCGGCCCGCGAGAAGGCCGTCGCCGACGCCGACCCCGGCGTGGGCCTGGAGGCGGCCAGGGCGGCCCTGACCACGACCGGCACGGCCCGGCTCACCCGCCCGCCGCTCGTCGTGGAGGTCAACACGCGGCTCAGCCAGGCCGTGGACCCGTCCATGCCGACGGGCCTCACGGCGGCGCTGGCCGAACTGCTGCCGGGTACCGAGCGGGTGCGGATGACCGACGGGGGCGAGCTGCCGCCGTTCGGCGAGCGGCCCGTCGTCCTCGCCGTCCACGACGCGGCCCGGCACGCCTGGGTCCGGGAACGGGTGGAGCAGGCCGTACGGGCGCGGCCGGACACGATCGTGGTGGACACCGGCATCGCCGGGCCGCCCCAGGGCGCGGCGCACGTCGCCACGCACGGCATCTCCCGCGTTTCGGCGCGCGCGGCGGCCGAATGGCTGACCCGATGAGCGACCTCACCGCCCCCGCCCCGTCCACGGACCCGCCTGAGGGGTCCGCCCGCGCGAGCCGGGCCGCCTCGCCGCCCGAGCCCGCCAACCCGGCCGCCGCCGTCCGGGCCGTGCTCCCGTCCCTCACCCCGGCGGCGCGGGCCATCGCGCGCATCATCCTCGACGACCCCGAGCTGGTGGTGCGCAGCACGATCACCGAGTTCAGCGCGGTGTCCGGCACCAGCGAGGCGACGATCGTCCGCACGGCCCGGGTCCTCGGCTACAGCGGCTACTCCCAGCTACGGTTCGCGCTGGCGGCGGCCGTGGCGGTCGCCAAGGAGCCCGAACGCCTCGTACCTGGCGACCTCGGCCCCGAGGACCCGCTCACCGACGTGATCGCCAAGGTGGCGCGGGCCGAATCCGAGGCGCTGGCGGACACGGCCGCCCAGCTCGACCCCGGCCGGCTCGGCGAGGTGGTCACGGCCATCGCCGCCGCCCGCCGCGTGGACGTCTACGGGGTCGGCGCGTCCGGCCTGGTGGCGGCGGACATGTCGCAGAAGCTGCTGCGGATCGGCCTGTCGACCCACCCGTTCGCGGACGCCCACCTGGCGCTGACCAGCGCCGCGCTGCTCAAGGAGGGCGACGTGGCCGTGGCCATCAGCTGCAGCGGCGAGACGCCGGACGTGCTCGTCCCGGCCCGCACGGCGGCCGAGGCCGGCGCCACTGTCGTGGGCATCACCAACAACCCGCGCTCGACGCTGGCCGGTCTGGCGCACCACACGATGGTGTCGGCGGGACGGGAGACCGCGTTCCGCCCGGGGGCGCTGGCCAGCCGCATCAGCCAGCTCCTGATCGTGGACTGCGTGTTCGTCGGGCTCGCCCAGCGCACGTACGACACGGCCGACGCCGCCATCCGCGCCACCCGCCAAGCCACGGAACGCTACCGCCTCCGCTGACCTCTCCTCGAAAGCATGGTCCTCGCGGGGGCCTCAAAAGCATGGTCCGAGCAGGAGCGCGCGTTCCAGACGATCAGCACGCTCATGGGCGGGCAACCGCTCACCCCGCAGGTCCGCGCGGCATTGTTCCGCGCGCTGCCGATGATCGACGGCGTCTCGGTCAAGCAGGACGCCGTGGACGCGGCGGGCCGCCACGGTGTCGCGTTCGCCTACACCGGGACGCGGGAACGTTCCGAGATCATCGTCGACGCCGAGGACTACCGCTTCCTCGGCCTCTACGGCGAGAACCTCGCCGACCGGCCGTTCCCCGAGGAGGCCGGCGCGGCAGCGTCCCTCCCCAGCGGGGCGGACGGAACCGTCAAGGCCGGTGCTCCTCTGGTGTGGAGCGCGCAACTGGAGACGAAGGTCGTCGACAAGCCGGGGGCCCGTCCCCAGCAGTAGGCGCCCCGCCGGGAGCGGACGGCGACCGCCGGGCGGTACGCCATGGACGCGTACCGCCCGGCGGTCCCCTCCCGTGCGTGGACGGCGACGCGCGCGGACGGTGATCCCGGTGGGTAGGGTCGATCGCAGAGCCGGGGGAAGGGCTGGTGACGCCGTGGCCGACTCCGATGGGCGCGACCTGCGGTTGCGCGCGTACTGGGACCGCCAGGCCGTGACCTATGACCGGCAGATGGCGTTCGCCGAGCGCCGCTTCTTCGGCGACACCCGCGAGTGGCTCTGCCGCCAGGCCTCGGGTGAGACGCTGGAGGTCGCGATCGGCACCGGCCTCAACCTCGCGCACTACCCGGACGACGTGCGGCTGACCGGCGTGGAGTGGAGCGAGGCGATGCTCGCGGCGGCCGGGCGCCGCGCCCGGTCACTCGGCGTGCCGGCCGACCTCCGGCAGGCCGACGCGCAGGCGCTGCCGTTCCCCGACGCCTGCTTCGACACGGTGGTCTGCACGTTCGCGCTGTGCGCGATCCCCGACGCGTTGCGGGCGCTCGCCGAGATGAACCGCGTGCTGCGGCCGGGCGGCCTGCTCCTGCTGGCCGACCACGTCGCCTCGTCCTCCTGGCCGATCCGGGTCCTGCAGGCGGCGGCCGACCTGGTGAGCGTTCCGTTGCAGGGCGAGCACTTCCGCCGCCGGCCGCTGCCGCTGGTCACCGGCATGGGCTTCGCGGTGGAGCGGCACCACCGGTTCAAGCTCGGCGTGATCGAACGCTTCGCCGCCCGCAAACCCGCCGCCTGACGACGGCTCACGGGCAGCCGGCGGGCTCGATGTCGATCATGACGATCTTGCTGTGCTGGTATCCCTCCAGATCTGTGTCGTTCCACGGCTCTCCGGGCCTGATCCGGTTGAACCTGAACGTGCCGTTCGTCTCGTTCGCCCCGACGGTGAGCCTGACCGCGGTGGGCGGGTCCAGGGCGTAGACGCCCTTGCCGAACTCCAGGGCGAACGCGACCCCGTGCACGAGCAGGGTCCGCTGGTCCTCCTCGCTGATCCACGGAGCGCCCTCGTCGTCCAGGACGACCTCGACCGGGACGTAGTCCTCCAGGTGGAAGGACATCAGGGTGTGCTCCCAATGCGTGAGCTCCCCGAACATTCCGGGGGCGTCCTCGGCGCTCTCCGCCTCGGACGCCCAGGTCACCACCTCGCCCCGGCGGACGATGCCGTCCGCCAGCCACTCCCGGAGGCCGGGGGCCAGGCCGCCCGGCGGCTCGGCGGCCGCCGGCCCGTCCAGGATGCCGAGCAGTTCGGCCGCGGCGTCGTTCATCCTCACGGTCAGCACCCTCCCCATGATCGCAGGCGCAACATCTGGTGACTACTCGTTTTTGAGTACTCGTCTTGACCACCTTCGGCTACTCGTGTTTGAGTAGTCGTATGCGAGCGACACGCCTCTTCATCCTCGGCGCACTGGCCGACGGCGGGCCCATGCACGGGCACAAGATCCGGGCCGCCGCGCAGCTCGACCGGGTCGAGCTGTGGGCGGACGTCAAGCCCGGCTCCCTGTACGGGGCGTTGCGGCGGATGGCGGACGAGGGGGTCATCGAGGTGGTCCGCACCGAGCAGGAGGGCAACCTGCCGGCGCGCACCGTGTACGGGATCACCGGCAAGGGACGGGCCGAACTGGCGACGCTGATCCGGTCCGTCCTCGCCGACACCAGCCTGCGGCCCGATCCGATCCAGCTCGTGCTGCTGCACCGCGGGGAGATCGGCGCCGGGGAGCTGCGTGACGCCGCCCAGGCCCGGCGCGACTCCTACGCCCGTCAGCTCGACTTCTGGCGGCGGCTGCGCGCCGAGGCCACGCCGCACCTGACCCGGCTGGAGGCCGTCGCGTTCGACCACAGCCTGGTGCGGCTGGAGGCGGAGGTGACCTGGCACGACCGCCTGCTCGCGGAGCTGGACGACATGGCGGCCGAGCAGGAGTGACGGCCGGCTACGGGCGGGGCTCCGAGGCGTGACGACCCCGCGCCCACCGGCCTCCCGGGTGCGGGGGCCGGTCCTGAAAGGAAGGCAGGAAAGATCATGAGAGATCTGGACGTCGCCGTCATCGGCGGCGGGATCGGCGGGCTCTGCCTGGCGCAGGGCCTGAGGCGGGCCGGCGTGCGCGTCACCGTGTACGAGCGTGACGGCACGGCCGACTCACGGCTCCAGGGGTTCCGGCTGAACATCGAGCCGACCGGCGGCGTCGCCCTGCACGCCTGTCTGCCGCCCGCCCTGTGGGAGGTGCTGGTGGCGACCGCGGGCGATCCGGGGCCGGGCATCGGGTTCCTGGACGAGCGGATGCGGCCGCTGGTCATGATCGGCGAGGAGGACCCGGGGCGCGACCCGCTCGACCCCGCGACGGGCGGCCACGCGGTCAGCCGCGTCACCTTACGCAAGCTGCTGCTGGCCGGGTTGGACGACGTGGTCCGCTTCGGCAAGGAGTTCACCGGCATGGCACCTGCCGGCGACGGGACGGCGGTCACGGCGACGTTCTCCGACGGGACCAGCGCCACCGCCGACGTGCTCGTCGCCGCCGACGGCGCGAACTCGCGGGTCTGGGGCCAGCTCCACCCCGAGGCCGGACGCGCGGAGCTGCCCGCCGTGGCCGTGGGCGGCAAGCTGATCCTCACCGAGGAGAACCGGCGCTGGCTGCCGGAACGGCTGCTCTCCCGCCCGAACATCTTCTGGCCGCGCCGCGACTTCCTCTTCACCGCGATCTTCCGCCGGCGCGAGCAGCCGGAGGCCATCATCGACCGGCTCGGTGACCGGGTGCGCGCGCTCGGGCTCGACCTCGAGCACCTGCTGGCCGACTCGCGCGACGACGACTACGTCCTGTGGGCCTACATCGCCCACCGCGACACCTTCCCGCCGGGGTTCGGCACGATGGACCGGGCCGAGGTGCGGGAGATGCTGGCCGCGCGGACCGCGGACTGGCATCCCGACCTGCGGCGCCTCATCACGGAGTCCCGGCCGGACGACCTCCTCCCCACCCGCTTCAGCGCCGCCCGCCCGCCCGGGTCACGGGACCACGGCCCCGTCACGGGGCTCGGCGACGCCGTCCACCACATGCCACCGGTCGGGGGACTCGGCGGCAACACGGCCCTGCGCGACGCGCAGCGGCTCTGCGCCGCGCTCACCGCCGTACGCGGCGGGGAGAAACCGCTGCTCCAGGCGTTGCGGGACTACGAGGAGGACATGCTGCGGCACGGGTTCGACACGGTCCGCGAGGCCGTGCGCAACACCGAGGCGGCCATCACCCGCAACGCGTTGAAGCGGTCCGCGGCCCGGGGGTTCTTCCGGGCCTGCGGAGCCGTGCCGCCCCTGGGCCGCGCGGTGCTCAACTGAAGTACCCGAGGTCGGCCAGCCTCAGCAGGAACCTCCTGGCCGCGGCCCTGGTGAGGCCCGTCGCGCGGGCCACCTCGCTCGGCGTCAGCTCGGGGGGCGTGGCGCTGAACGCCCGGATGACCGCGAGGCGGAGTTGGTGATCGGGAGCCCGGGGCTGGGGCTGGAGATCCAGCAGGCGCAGAACGGCGGGGCCGTGGACACCGTCTACGCGCTGATCGTGCTGGCCGGGCTGGTGGGGATCGGGGTCAACTCGGCGGTCCGGCTGCTGGAGCGCCGGGTCCTGGTCTGGTACCACGGCAGCGGAGCCGCCCGTGCTTGAGATCTCGGGACTGCGCCGCACGTACGAGAGCCCGAACCGGACCGTGGAGGCCATCCGCTCGATCACCTTCGACGTGGGCGCGGGCGAGCTGGTGTGCGTGGTCGGGCCGTCGGGGTGCGGCAAGACCATGCTGCTGCGCTGCGTCGCCGGGCTGCCGCCGGTCACCGGCGGCCGGGTGCGGGTGGCCGGCGTGCCGGTCACGGGGCCGCCGCCGCGGGCGGCCGTGGTGTTCCAGGAGTACGGGCGCAGCCTGTTCCCGTGGATGACCGTGCGGGAGAACATCGAGCTGCCGCTGAAGGAAAGCGGGTGCCGGCCCCCCGGCGGGCCGAGCTGGTGTACGGTTCGCTGCACGCGGCCGTGGACGCCCAGACCCGGGCGGACCTGGAGGACCTCATCCTTGCGCTCTGGCGGGACCTCGGGGTGACCACGCTGTTCGTCACCCACGACTTCGACGAGGCCGTGTACCTCGGGCAGCGGGTCGTCGTGCTGTCGTCGTCGCCGACGGGCGTCCTGGAGGACGTGAAGATCGACCTGCCCGCCGTACGGGACCAGCTCGGCACGCGCTCGCCGGCGCGGTTCGGAGAGCTGCGCGGTCACGTGTACGAGCGGATCCAGCGCGCGAGGGAGAAACTGTGAGCGTACGCGGCGGGGGACGGGGTCCGGGGGGCACGGTCAGCGTGCGGGAGGTGACCTTCGACGTTCTGCGGCGGGCCGGGCTGACCACGGTCTTCGCCAATCCGGGGTCCACCGAGGTCGCGCTGCTGGGCGGCCTGCCCGACGACCTGAGGTTCGTGCTGGCGCTGCACGAGGGCTCCGTGGTGGGCATGGCCACCGGGTGGGCGATGGGGCACGACGCGCCGGCGCTCGCCGTGCTGCACACCACGGCCGGGCTCGGCAACGCGGTGGGCGCCATCGCGACCGCCCGCGTCAACCGGGTGCCGCTGGTCGTCCTCGTGGGCCAGCAGGACCGCCGGCACCTGGCGCTGGAGCCGTTCCTCGCGGGGCGGCTGGCCGGGCTGGCGGGCGACTACCCGGTGTGGGTGGACCAGCCGGTCCGGGCCCAGGACGTGCCGGGGGCCGTGGCGCGGGCCGCCCACGAGGCGGTCACGTTCCGGGGGCCGGCGCTGGTGGTCGTCCCGATGAACGACTGGGACGCGCCGTACGAGGGGGAGATCCTGGCGGCGCCGGCCCGACTGCTGCGCCCGCCCGCCCGTCCCGGAGCCGCCTCGGACGACGCGGCGGCCTCGGGCGCCGGCGGTCACCTGGACGGCGAGCTGGCACCGCTGGCCGAGCTGGTCGGCGGGGCGCGGGTGCCGGTCATCGTGGCGGGCGCGGGGGCGTGCCGCGCGTGGGAGCCGCTGGTCGCGCTCGCCGAGCGGCTCGGGTGCCCGGTGTGGCAGGAGCCGTTCGGGGCGCGGGCCGGGTTCCCCCAGGACCATCCGCTGTTCGCGGGCGTGCTGCCCGCCGATCGCCCGCGGCTGCGGGCGGCGCTGGCGGGACACGACGTGGTGCTCGCCGTGGGCGCGCCGATCTTCCGGCAGTACTCGTACACGCCGGGACCGCTGGTGGAGCCGGGCACGCTGGTGGCGCTGGTCACGGACGACCCGTCGGAGGCGCATCGCAGCCCGGCCGACCTGGCCTGCCTGGCGGACCCGGCCGCGACCTGCGCCCGCCTGGCCGCCCTGCTCCCCGCCCGTACCGCTTCAGCCGGCCCTGCTCCGGCCCATGCCGCTTCGCCCGCCCCTGCTCCGGCCGTCCCCGCTCCGGCCCATGCCGCCGAGCGCCCGGCCGCGCGGGTGCGGTCCGCGTGGG